>NZ_JBQOJA010000003.1:0-182917 GCF_054971385.1 Marinococcus tarijensis
ACCCGCTGTCACCTGGGCTTCGCCCAGGCCCAACATCAATTGGAAGATATGTTTCAACCGCAGGGTTAACTTCAAGGCTGGAAGAGGACAGCCGTTTACACAAAATTATTGACGGTCCCATTATTGAATGTTAGTTAATCTTTCATTTCCCTTGCATTCCGGCCGCATAGTTATTATACTGTTTAAAATATCTTTAAAAATTGCGATACTTCCACAGGGTCCTCAGCCTTTATTGGCCGGGGCCCCTTTTGCAAAATAATCTATAAAGGAGGAGCACCAATGAGCAGAGTGACGATGATTGATATTTACAAACACCCTATTACTCAAAAATATGTCCGCCGTTCCGGACTTGCCCATGCCATTCGCGTGGCTGATATAGCATTAGAGCTTGCCAGAGAACGAAATGTGGATGTTGATTTAGCAGTAAAAGCCGGTTTTCTGCACGACATGGGCCATTATCTTTTTTACAAAAATGGAAAATGGGACTTCGAAGAATATCAGACAAGCGATATTCATGCTATCAAAGGAGCAGAACGTGCGCACAAGCTCTTAATCCGGCTCGGCGAAGAGCCGTCGCGGGCAAAGGAAGTCAGTATGGCTGTTTTACTTCATACTGATTCGTATCTCCCGGCTGCCAATATTCAGCGAACCCCGCTGCAGCAGGTAGTTGCCGATGCAGATGAACTCGATGAAGAGCCGTCCGGACGTCACCACTACCGGACTATCACTGATGAAGATGCATTCACCCGACTGCATTCCCTCGACGAGCGTCTTGAGCAGGCCGTGGCTGAAACCATGCATTCGTAAAACGTAAAGAACCCGCCTTCACAATGGAAGGCAGGTTCCGTGTCTACATATTTTTTATTTTTGATTGTTTTTCACGTAGTAAAAAAGGCTGCTCATGTCTTTTTCTCCAAACCCTTCGCGATCCGCCTCTTCGAATAAGGAAAGAACTTCCTTCCCTGCCTTCGGAATTACTCCCACACGATTACTCATTTCATTAGCCAGGCCAAGATCCTTTAAAAGCAGCTCCAGAGCAAATCCGGGGGCCTCTTTGTTTTCCTGAATGAATTCCGTATAGTGCCGGTCGTAGATTTTGCTCTGCCCCATACTGTTTGTGATAACGGAATGAAGCATTTCCAGATCAACTCCTGCTTTTTCCGCCATCGTTAACCCTTCACTTACCGCTGCAGTATGCATACCGACCATATACTGATTAATCAGCTTCACTTTTGTACCTTTGCCAATGTTGCCGGCATACGTAATATTTTTTCCTACTGCTTCAAAAATCGGTCTGGCTTTTTCAAAAGCCTCTTCGCTTCCGCCAACCATCACAGCAAGCGTGCCAGCTTCAGCTCCTGTCGTTCCCCCGCTTACCGGAGCATCCAGATAGTCTACACCCTTTTGCGCTGCCTCTGCTTCAATTTTTTCATGAAGCTCTGCTGACACAGTACTGAAATCAATTACAAGAATTCCTGGTGAGGCATTTGTAATAACGCCGTTTTCACCGAGCATCATTTCTTCTACATGCTCTGGCTTTGGAAGACAGGTCATGACGATATCCATCTGTTCAGCCGCCTCTGACGGAGTAATGCCGACAGTACCCCCAGCTTCCTGAAAGCGGTCTTCCTTTTCATTTCCTTTATTAATCCCGTAGACGTCAAATCCTTTATTTAAAATATTCACAGCCATTGGCATACCCATATTTCCAAGTCCGATGAAAGCAGCTTTTTTCATAAGTGTTATTCCCCCTTCGTCCAGACATGTGATTTCATATCCCACTCATGCATATGATAGTCCCGGGCACCAAGCTGTATGTAAGGATCCTGTTCCACAATTTCCCGGACAGCCTCCTCTTCCTCTCCGCGGTACATGATCAAGCCGCCGGCACCGTCGACGAAACGTCCGTAAGCAATCACGTTTCCGTTCAGCTCTTCATCCTCGAGAAATTTCAAATGCTGAGAACGGAACTTTTGTGATTTTTCTTCATCCTTCATTGTAAGAAATACAGCAAATATCTTCATTATAGCCCTCCTTTGAATTCTTTCTACTTTATTATAGTCGTTGTTATCCAATATTTACATAGATGAAGGGGTTTTCACACGGCTTCCTTTTGACCTTCGGGGTAAGTTACGATACACTAACCCTGTTCTAAAGCGTTTTATGTTGAAATTATCGTTTGTGAGAGGGGACACCATCGTTGGTCTTTTTATTCTTTCTTTTGGCAGCTGTCGTTACAGTTATCGCAGCCACCAAGCTGTCTTCATACTCTGACATCATCAGTGAAAAATCTTCGCTTGGCGGTATGATGGTCGGCACCCTTTTGCTGGCCGGGGCCACTTCCCTGCCCGAAGTTACCACCAGCTTAACGGCTGTGTTTTTGGATAACCCTGATATTGCGGTGGGCAACGTGCTTGGGAGTAACTTATTTAACATTCTTATCATTGCTGTATTCGATATTTTTTATCGGCGCAAGCAGCTGTTCAACCGCGTCTCCCCAGGTCATACATATACTGCCGGTTTGGGAGCCGTGCTTGCTTTTGTCACGGGGGCGGCTTTTCTCCTGCAGCTTTCCTGGAGTGTTTTTGGTGTCGGTGTTGATGCGCTCATCCTTCTGTTGTTCTATGCAGTAGGCATTGTATGGGCAAACCGCCAGAACGAAGGCGTGATCCCTGACGAAGAAGAACAGGACGTGCCAAAGCCCGATCTCTCCCTGCGCCAGGCCGGCACGGGATTTATAATCGCTGCTTTATTTACGCTCGCTGCCGGTACTGTTCTCACTACCACTGGTGACAGGATCGCTGTTATCACCGGACTCGGCTCGAGTTTTATCGGAAGTTTTTTAATCGCTGCTTCGACGTCCCTCCCCGAAGCCGTTTCTGTTTATGTAGCGATGAAGCTGAGAAACTACAATCTGGCCCTGGGGTCCATTTTGGGCAGCAACCTCTTCAATTTGACTCTGCTTGCCCTGAGCGATATTTTCTATAGAGGCGAACCGATCATCTCAGCAGCAAGCCGGACAAATCTGGTGACTTCGCTCGGCATTACGCTGCTCGCAGTTATAGTATTTTACACTGTCCTCAGGGGCAACAAAGGCAAAAGGCCAAGCTTTTATCTTTGGCCCTCCATTACCCTTGTAATCGTTTATTTTATTGCTTCCTATTTAACCTTTATTGGTCTCGGGGCCGAGTGGTGATAAAGCCATGACAGACAGGATTCGTTTATGGATGGCCGTAACAACTTTCTTGTGGGCAGCAGCGCTCGTCCTTCAGGCACGAATTTCAGGTTTTCCCCCCTGGCCGGGGCTTTTGCTTTTTATTTTACTCGTATTTGAATGGGCCGCCGTGCTTGTCCTTAAGTATAAAAGCCGGCAGAAATAAGTTTTTGACAACGAAAGGATGTATACTTATGAGAACCGTTTTTTCCGGTGTTCAGCCGAGCGGAACGCCCACCATCGGTAACTATTTAGGGGCGATAAAACACTTTGTGGATTTACAGAAGGACTACCGAAGCTTTTTTTGTATTGTGAACCAGCACGCTATTACAGTGCCTCAAAATAAGCAGGAGCTTCAGCACAACACCCGGAGTCTCGCTGCTTTATACATCGCTGCCGGACTTGATCCGGAAAAAGCAACTATTTTTGTTCAATCGGAGGTTCCTGCTCACGCCCAGCTTGGCTGGATGCTTCAATGCATTGCCTATATTGGGGAGCTTGAGCGCATGACCCAGTTTAAAGACAAAGCAGAGGGACGGTCCGGTGTTCCCGGTGCTCTTTTGACTTACCCGCCGCTGATGGCCGCAGACATCCTTTTATACGGCACAGATATTGTTCCTGTCGGAGAAGACCAGAAGCAGCACCTCGAACTGACGCGTACGCTCGCGGAACGGTTTAATCAACAGTACAACGATATATTCACAGTTCCGGAAACAAAAATAGCGGGCAGCGGAGCGCGGATTATGTCTCTTCAAAATCCAGAGAAAAAAATGAGTAAATCTGATTCCAACCAAAAGGCTTTTATTTCCATGCTTGATGATGAAAAGACGATCATGAAGAAGATGAAGAGCGCTGTCACGGATTCCGGACGGGAGATCCGCTACGAGCCTGAAAGCAAACCCGGAGTAAGCAATCTCATCACAATTTACGCCATTTCTAAAAACATCAGTATCGAAGAGGCAGAACAAAAGCTCAGCTCAGAAAGCTACGGCTCTCTTAAAGAAGAAACCGGGGCCGCCGTTGCTGATATTCTCGTACCGCTTCAGGAGCGCCATGCGGAGCTGATGAACTCTTCGGAACTCGATGACATCCTGGATAAAGGCGCAGAAACGGCCCGTCAGGCTTCCTCAAAAATGCTCGCAAAAGCAGAGCGTGCCATGGGGCTTGAACGAAAAAAACGGTAGGAGCTCCCAAGTCGGGAGCTTTTATTTTTTTTCTTCCCGGGTATTAGTATAGGGAAAACACATCCCGCACATGGAGGGTCGCAAGTGACTGTACGAGAAGAAAAGCAAAAACAGCTGCGTGAACTGCTGAAGGAGTCCGAACAGCTGCAGCATTCAATCAATCAGCTTGCCCGGGAGCTTGCGAACGAAACCCGGGTTCTGCAGGTGCATTTATATAAAGAACAGAAAGACCAGCTTGAAGATATCACCCGGTATTTTGACGAGGTGAATATGGAGGCCGACCAGACGCGCCCCGAAGCCATTCTCACTATGGCTCTCAATCACTTCCACAGCCATTTGATGCATGTGAAAAATAACGACTAAGGAGGCAGCTGTCATGGATGTAATTTTAACCCACCGCCATATGGACTTTGACGCCCTCGCTTCTGCTGTAGCTGCTTCCAGACTTTATCCGGAGGCCCGCCTCGTTTTGCAGGACGACCAGTCCGAGGAAGTCAACGAGTACCTCGCCCTTTTCAAGGATGAATTTCCATTTGTTTCTTCCCGGCATATCGATTGGGACAATTTGCATACGGTGATTTTAACCGATGTCTCCGAGCCGGACCGGGCCAGGGACGGCCTCACCTTTTCCTCAGCTCCGTACTGGATCATTTATGATCATCATACAAATAAGGAAGCGCCTGATTCAACGGAAACGGCCATTGATGCCCGGATCGAACCAACAGGTGCTGCCGTCACGATTCTCATCGAAGAACTGATTCAGCGGCAGATTTCTCTTACTCCGGTCGAAGCTACCCTTTTTGCTCTTGGGCTTTACACCGATACTGGGTCACTCGTTTATCCGAGTACAACGCTTAGAGATCTGCAGTCGGCTGTATTTTTAATGGAGCAGGGCATGAATTTAGATACCGTCGGCCAATACATGGAGGAGTCGCTTTCTCCGGATCAGCAGTATGCTCTGCGGGCCTACCTTGGAGCAGCAGAGGTCATTGAGCGCGAAGGGCTTCAGCTGTTGATTACAAAATTCGATTCCGGCGACAAGCATATCGGCGGCTTGAACACTGTTACCTCCAATTTAATAGAAACAACCGGCGCGAGCGCTGTTATTACTTTAACCAGGGCCCAGGGCAAAATATTTGTTATCGGGCGCTCGGCCACCGACCGTATTCACCTCCCGGACATTTTAGCCCCGTTCGGCGGAGGCGGACATTCCCGGGCCGGATCGGCCACTATCAAGGATCACCCGCTCGACGATGTTTACGACCAGATCAAATCACAGCTTCAATCTGCAGTCGGCCGCTCCATTACAGCTGAAGAGCTGATGAGCCGGCCTGTAAAAACACTGAAGCCTGAAACGACAATAAGGGAAGCGGAAGATATGGTGCTCCGCTATGGCCACAGCGGCTTTCCGGTCGTAAACGACCAATACGAATTAGTCGGCATTATTTCCCGTCGTGATATTGATAAAGCCATGCACCATCAGCTCGGGCACGCTCCTGTCAAAGGCTACATGAGCTCCAACCTTCATACCGCCTCGCCCTATCACCGGTTTGAAGAGCTTCAGCAGCAGATGGTCCGCCATAACGTTGGCCGGCTTCCCATTATTGATCACCGCGGTGCATTAATTGGTCTCGTCTCGCGCAGCGATATCATTGCCCGGCTGCGTGAAGATTCCACTGCAGCAGAAACCGTCAATATGGAAAAAAGCATGCGTACGACTCTGCCGGATTCCATCCAGCAGTGGCTTCGGGCCGTCGGAGAAGAAGGCGCCCGGCAGCATTTGCGCACATATCTGATCGGGGGAGTCGTTCGCGACATTATTTTGCAAAAGGGAAATGAGGATATCGACATTGCCGTTGAAGGCGACGGCATAGCCTTTGCTTCGGACATTGCCTCTAAATGGAACGGAGAACTCCACAAGCACGAAGCTTTTGGCACTGCTACGATCGTCTGGCCAGACGGGTTAAAAATGGATATCGCAAGCTCCCGGACCGAATTTTATGAAAAACCCGGTTCCCTGCCGGACGTGGAGAGCTCCACCTTGAAAGAGGATCTGTTCCGGAGGGATTTTACGATCAACGCCATGGCTCTTGCTCTTCATCCCGAGGAGTTTGGAGATCTCATCGATCACTTTTCAGGACTCGAGGATTTAAAGCGGGGAGCCATCCGGGTGCTGCATAATTTGAGCTTTGTCGAAGATCCGACCCGTATTCTCCGTGCCGTCCGCTTTGAACACCGTTTTGGATTTGCGATGGATCATGAAACAGAAGCATTTATTGCGCAGGCGGTTAACGCGATTCATGCCCTGTCTACAGATAGAATACTCGCTGAATTTCAGCGTCTGATCGCTGAAATGCCTCCTGCTCAGCTGTTTTATCGTCTCCAGAAGCTTGACGTTTTATCTGCCTTTCTCCCTGGTGCTGTATGGGACGATGCAGCCGAGCGGCTGCTTCCGTATATTACTGGTCTTCAATCATCTCTGTTTATGACCCTGCTGCCGTTATTTCTGCAGGAAAGCGGCCGGGTGCTTTCTGCCGAACGGGTCGCCGTACGGAAGCAGGATAAACAGCTTGTGCGGCACGTGCACCACCTGCTCGATGAAAGCTGGGATGCCTCCATCGAAAAACCCGGCGATTTTCACCGCACCGCTGCCCATGTGTCCCCTCTTTCTGTTGAAATTTCTGCTTACTGCCTTGAATACAGCGCCGGGCAGCCGGGAAAAGCGGCTCTTCTCAGACAATACCAGGATAAGTGGCAGGATCTGCCATCGTGGGTTTCCGGATCTGAACTCCAACGCCTAGGCCTCCGTCCCGGACCGCTTTATAAATTCATTATCAGCGAAACCGAAAAAGGGATTATTAACGAAGAAATCACTTCCCCCCGAGAAGCACTCGATTACGCTGAATCCCTTATTCACAGCTATCAGTCCTAAATGCAAAAAAAGTCTGGGCGCATGGGCCCAGACTTTTTTATGCCTGCCATTTTTTAAATGCCAGGGTAGCATTATGTCCGCCAAATCCAAAGGTATTGCTTAAAACGGCCTGAATATCACCCTTCCGGGCTTCGTTTGGCACATAATCGAGATCACATTCCGGATCCGGCTCGTGCAGGTTAATCGTCGGCGGCACTACATTATCCTTTAAAGAAAGAATACTGAATATTGCCTCAATACCCCCGGTTGCCCCGAGCAGATGACCGGTCATCGATTTTGTTGAGCTCATCCATACATTGTCTGCATGCTCATGAAATACCTTTCGTACAGCTGTCGTTTCAAATTTATCGTTGTATTGCGTGCTGGTACCGTGGGCGTTAATGTACTGAATGTCTTCTGCTGTAAGCCCTGCATCGTCCATAGCCATCTGCATGGAGCGCTGGGCACCTTCACCGTCCGGGGCCGGAGCTGTCAGATGATACGCATCTCCGGTAGAGCCGTAGCCGACGATTTCAGCATAAATTTCTGCGCCTCTCGCTTCGGCGGACTCCAGGCTTTCAAGCATCAGTATGCCCGCTCCCTCGCCCATTACAAATCCGTCGCGGTTTTTATCAAACGGCCGGGACGCCGTATTCGGGTCTTCATTCATCGTAATCGCCTTGGCCGAACTAAAGCCTGCAATCGCCATTTTTGTGATCGGGGCTTCCGTGCCGCCTGTAATCATGGCATCGGCATCGCCGCGCTGAATCACTTTATATGCGTCTCCAATCGAGTTCGAGCCTGTCGCACAGGCCGTAACCGTACAGGAATTCACTCCTTTGGCACCTGTATAAATGGACACCTGTCCGGAAGCCATGTCCGGAATCATCATCGGTACAAAGAACGGGCTCACGCGTTTATATCCGCGCTCCATGAAGTTCTGGAACTGTGTTTCATACGTTTCCATGCCGCCGATGCCAGAGCCTATCCAAACGCCGGTCCGTGCTGCATTTTCCTCTGTAATTGTATACCCCGCGTCCTCAAGCGCCTGCATGGAAGCTACAATAGCAAACTGGGTGAAGCGGTCCATTTTCCGCAGCTCTTTTTTTTCCAAATAGGCCGACGGGTCGAAGTCCGTTACTTCTCCCCCGATTTTCATCGGAAGCTCGGAGACATCCACCCTTTCGATAGCACTAATGCCGGAGACGCCGTCCACAGCATTTTTCCACGAAGATTCCACTGTCTGGCCCAGCGGGTTGACTGTTCCCATTCCTGTTACAACCACTCGCCTGTTTTCATTCATGCTACTCTCTCCTTTGTTATCTTCTGCATTCTCATTTATATACTACCTGCCTATGTACGAACCAGGCTGGATATTTTCATTAGTCTGGGAATAATTTTATACGAGTCACGCACGGTTGTCTACTTTCTGCACGCCGTTTTATTCATATAATCTTTATTCCTCTACGAACGAACGGTGGTATGTCCATTCGGCGATCAGCGCTCCCGTGATAGCTGTAAGAATGGCCGTCGTCTGGCTTCCCTGAAAAAAATAAATGATGCCCAAATACACAGCAATCAATACGCAAATAAAAATAATCACCCCTGCTGCAGCACGTTTCACTGTCATGTCATCCCTCCCGCTGCTTACCGGCTTCCCGGCAATTATACAAGCAGAAACACGCTAATCCAAGTGTTTATCCTCCTTTCTTCACATAAAAGAAACCGTCCCTGTATTATTAGGAACGGTTTCACAGTTTAACTGATGACCGAAGCAAGTATAGCCTTTTGTACGTGCAGCCTGTTTTCCGCCTCATCATAAACAGCTGAATGTGGGCCATCAATGACTGAAGCCGCCACCTCTTCCTCACGGTGGGCCGGGAGGCAGTGCAAAAAGATGTAGTCTTCCGCGGCTTTTGCTGTAAGCTCTTCAGAAATCATAAAGCCTTTAAAAGCCGCGAGTCGTTTCGCCTGCTCCTCTTCATAGCCCATGCTCGTCCATACATCCGTATAAATAACGTCCGCCCCTTCTGCAGCTTCTCCGGGGTCTTTCGTGCGGGTAACAGATGCTCCTGACTGCTCCGCCGCCTGCTCAATCTGCTTCCAGACGCCGGGATCCGGACCGTACCCTTCCGGCGCTGCGAGCACCGCGTCCATTCCCATTTTCACGCTTGCTATGATCCAGGAATGGGCGACATTGTTGCCGTCTCCGATAAAGACACTTTTTAAGTTCTCAAAGCTCCCTTTCCGCTCCTGCACAGTCAGCAAATCAGCAAGCGCCTGGCACGGATGGTACAGATCCGTAAGGGCATTAATTACCGGCACATCTGCATGCTCTGCGAGTGCCTCGACTTTCCCGTGATCGTTTGTCCGGATCATCAACGCCTCAACGTACCTCGAAAGCACTTTGGCTGTGTCTTTGATCGGCTCCCCGCGGCCGATCTGCATATCGCGGGGGCTCAGAAACAAAGAATGACCTCCCATTTGAGTCATAGCTACCTCAAAGGACACACGGGTTCTGGTCGACGCATTTTCAAAAATCATCCCAAGCGAGCGATGCGCCAGATGAGTATAATACGCAGCAGGATTTTTCTTCATGTCTGCTGCCAGTTCAAGCAGCTGTTTGATTTCCTCCGCGGAAAAATCAAGCAGCGTTAAAACGCTCTGCTGATTCAGAGTTGAGGCGGAATTATTCAGATTTGGTGCCATTTGCTACACTCCTTTTTCGGACAAAGCGTAATTTTGCAGCCACGATTCGATTGGTGCAGGCAGCTCCGGCGCTCCCTGAATAGCCTGAACCATCACACTCAGCGTGCGTGCATTCGTTACGATCGTTTTACGTTCAATTAACGCTTTCTGGCGACGCTCTTTTCCTGTTTTATGACCGATCTCCGGAATACTGATAAATGCTGAAGCATCCTCTGAGTGAATCCATTCATCAAACGGCGTGTGCTGCGGAAATACCAATGTGTAGCCCAGGCTTTCGAGCTTGTCCAGGGATGGTCTTGCTTTGTCATATTCCCCGTCAGCAATTTCGCAGTAGACGCTTCCGATCTTTTTGAATAGCAGAGGGATTTGCGTTTCCGACCAGGCAAATGCTTTCTGAAAGGCTCCGGAAAGATCTTTTGATATGCCGATCAGCTCCCCGGTGGATTTCATTTCTGCTTCGAGCACCGGGTCAAGCCCGCTTAATTTATCGTTGGAAAACACCGGTGCTTTGACTGTGTAATAGCCCGGTTCTTCGTGAAGTCCTTTTTCATCTGTCCACGTTTTAAGTGAATGACCGAGCAGCAGGTGCACCGCTCCTTCAATCACTTTTTCGCCGGTGATTTTGGCAAAGACCGGAACCGTCCGCGACGCTCTGGGATTTATTTCAATCACGTACAATTCGCCGGCATCGTAAACAAACTGGATATTAAAGATACCGTGAAAATCCATGCCTTCCGCAATTTTCTGCGTATAGTCCACCAGAAGCTGTTTCACCTCTTCGCTGATGCTGAACGGAGGCGTTACTGCCATGGAATCGCCTGAATGAACGCCTGCCTCCTCCACGTGTTCAAATATACCTGGTATCCATATATCTTTACCGTCTGTTAACACATCCACCTCAAGCTCTGTGCCCGGCTTGTAGGAGTCAATTAATATTGGGTATTCAATATCGTTGGCCGGATCTTCAATATATTCCACCAGCTCTTCTTCCCTGGTCGCAATCGCCATGCCGCGGCCGCCGATGACGTAGGAAGGTCTTAGAAGCACCGGATAGCCGATTTCTTCTGCCTGCTTCAGCGTTTCCTCTCTGCTGTGGCCGGAGACTCCCGGAATATGCGGAACATTCACCTGCTTCATAAACTGGTAGAACCGGTCCCGGTCTTCGAGCTGATCAATAATATCAAACGTCGTGCCGAGCACTTCCATCCCTGCTTGTTCAAGCGACTCCGTCAGCGAGATTCCTGTCTGCCCACCAAGCTGTACGATTACTTTCGTTACGTGTTCTTCTCTGGCTACGTGAAGCACATCCTCCGCCGTGAGTGGCTCAAAGTACAAGTGGTCCGCCATTTCAAAGTCGGTACTTACCGTTTCAGGGTTGTTGTTTACAATGACCGCTTCGTAGCCGGCTTCTTTCAATGCCCGTGCCCCGTGCACCGAGCAGTAATCAAATTCAATGCCCTGCCCGATCCGGATCGGACCGGAACCGACGACCAGCACTTTATTTTCGACCGGTTCAGCCTCGCGGTCGCTTTCCTTGTACCAGCTGGAATAGTAGTAAGGAGTTTCCGCAGTGAATTCCGCTGCACACGTGTCCACCATATGGTATGAAGGGAACATATTAAGCTTTTCCCGCAGCTGGAGGATTTCTCCGGTTTCTACGCCGGAAAGGGCGTGAAGCTGTTCATCCGTAAAACCAGCCTTTTTCCAAATGAGCAGCTGCTCTTCGTTCCACTCTTCCCAGGAAAGTTCTGCAATATCTTTTTCTTTTTGAATAAGGGCAGAAAAGGTCCGCAGGAAAAAATACTGAATGCCGGTTTTTTCATGAATGGTTTCCATATCCCCGCCGCGGCGAAGCCATTCCATAATGTAAAAGAACCGCTTATCGCTCTGCTGCAGGATTTCGTTTAAAATGTTTTCATCAGCTGTTTCTCTGCATTCCGGCAGAGCCAGCCCGTCAAGCTTGATTTCAAGCGACCTTACCGCTTTCTGCAGCGCAGCCTCCAGATTTCTTTCGATGGCCATGACTTCTCCCGTCGCCTTCATCTGCGTGCCGAGCGTGCGGTCTGCGTAGGAGAACTTGTCAAACGGCCAGCGCGGAAACTTCACTACTACATAGTCGAGCGCCGGTTCAAAGCTCGCATACGTATGCCCGGTGACCGGGTTCAACAGCTCATGCAGGTGATAGCCGATGCTGATCTTGGCTGCCATGCGGGCAATTGGATAACCGGTTGCTTTAGAAGCAAGTGCGGAAGAACGACTCACTCTAGGGTTTACTTCGATCAAATAGTACTGCTTGCTGACTGGGTCGAGCGCAAACTGGATATTGCATCCGCCCACAATCCCAAGCGCCCGGATAACCTTTAACGAGGAGCTCCGGAGCATCTGGTACTCTACGTCCGTCAGGGTCTGGGACGGCGCCACCACGATGGAGTCTCCGGTATGAACGCCTACCGGGTCGATGTTTTCCATGTTGCATACAGTGATGCACGTGTCATTGGCATCCCGCATCACTTCGTACTCAATTTCTTTAAACCCGGCTATGCTCTTTTCCACCAGGCACTGATGAATTGGGCTTGCCTCCAGCCCGCCTTCAATGATATAACGAAGCTCTTTTTCATTCTGGGCAATGCCGCCCCCGCCTCCACCGAGTGTGTACGCCGGGCGCACGATTATCGGATATCCGGTTTTCTCCGCAAACGCGAGTGCTTCTTCTTTTTTCTCAACTACCTCGCTTTCAGGCACCGGTTCGTTTAGTTCGTGCATGAGCGCACGGAATGCTTCTCTGTCTTCTCCCTGCCGGATGGATTCGATTGGCGTACCGAGAAGCTTCACCCCATGCTTTTCGAGCGTCTGCTGTTCGGAAAATGCAAGCGCAAGGTTTAACCCGGTCTGTCCGCCAAGGGTGGCAAGCACTCCGTCCGGATGCTCCTGTTCAATGATCCGCTCTACTGTTTCTACGGTAAGCGGCTCAAAATATACTTTATCGGCACAGGTGTTATCTGTCATTACAGTTGCCGGATTATTGTTCAACAGGATCACTTCAATATTTTCTTCCCTAAGCGCCAGGCACGCCTGGGTGCCTGAGTAATCAAATTCTGCAGCCTGCCCAATGACGATCGGGCCAGAGCCGATCACCAATACTTTATTTATTTCTTTATCTCTAGGCATAGGTGGCTTCTCTCCCTTTATTCTCTATCGTTTCGAGAAATTCATCAAAAATTTCTTCGCTGTCTGCTGGACCCGGATGGGCTTCCGGGTGAAACTGGGCTGTCATGATTGGAAATTTCATATGCATCATGCCCTCTACCGAACCGTCATTGACGTTTTTGTATTTTATACGGAACGACTCTTCTGGAAGAGAAGCATCGGTGACAACATAGCTGTGGTTTTGAGAGCTCATAAATACTTTATTCGTTTCCAGGTCCTGTACCGGCTGGTTGGCACCGCGGTGACCGAAACGAAGTTTTTCCGTGTTTCCGCCGAACGCGAGCGCGAGGAGCTGGTGTCCCAGGCAGATGCCCAAAGTCGGGTAGGCTTCGGCAAGCTCCTTATAGGTGCTCAAGTAATGTTCAAGCTGCTTCGGGTTGCCGGGGCCGTTGGAAAACAGCAGGCCGTCAGGCGCCAGGGCTTCAATTATTTCCTTTGGCGTATCATAAGGCACTATCGTAACCTTGCATCCTTTTTTGTTCAGCTGGTCCACCATCGACTGTTTGTAGCCAAAGTCCATCAATACAACATGGCGGTCGCCGCTGCCTACCGTTATCTGTTTGTCCACCGTTACGGTATCAATCACATCGCGCTCTCCTAGCGGCTCATATTCCCCGACATTCACAGACTCCGGATTTCCGGTCATTACTGCGCCCATATCGCCTTTTTCCCGGATGTTTTTGACCAGTGCCCGCGTATCCACGTTTTCCATAACGGGAATGCCAGCCGCAAGCGCTGCTTCCGCGAGTGTCTGGTCGCCTTCATAATGACCCGAAGTGCTGCAGGCTTCGCTGACTATGATCCCTGCCGGCTGGGGCTGCGTACTTTCATTATCTGTTGGATTCACACCGTAATTTCCGATCAGCGGATAAGTAAAAACAACTATCTGGCCGTGAAAGGAAGGATCTGTCATCACTTCCTGGTAGCCCGTCATTCCTGTGAAAAATACAATTTCCCCATACGTATCCGGAAAGGCTTGCTGCCAGCTGCCTTCAAATATTTCGCCTGTTTCCAATTTTATATAACTTTTCATCTACAAACCCTCCTGGTACGTTTTTTATTTTTCAAGCACTTCTTTCAGTGCTGCTGCGGCTTTTTCCAAGTCATTATACGAAATTGTCAGTGGCGGCAGAAGTCTCAGCGTGTTAGGTCCTGCAGCAATCAGGAGAAATCCTTTTTTCTGCATTGCGAGTACGCAGGGTGCCGCGCTGTCGGTAAGCTCTATGCCGATCATAAGCCCCGGGCCGCGTATTTCTTTCACCCCGGGCAGGGAGGCAATCTTTTCTTCAAGAAGGTTCGTGAAAAAGCGCCCCTTTTCTGCTGCCATCTTCGGGGCATTGATGCTCACAAGCTTCTGAAGCGTTCCTTCTACAGCAGCCATAGCAAGCGGATTTCCGCCAAATGTGGAGCCGTGTGCTCCGGGGCCGAAGGCTTCCTGTAAATATCCTTTTCCGATCATCGCACCTACCGGAAACCCGTTACCAAGAGCCTTTGCCGTCGTTACGATATCAGGATCCACGCCTGCCTGCTCATAGGCAAACATCGTACCGGTGCGCCCCAGACCAGTCTGTACTTCGTCTACTATCAGCAGCGCTCCGTGCTGCCTGGCAAGCTCCGCGGCTTTTTGAATAAATGCTGGATCTCCCGGAATGACACCGCCCTCGCCCTGCACCGGCTCAAGCATAACTGCCGCGGTGTTTTCATCCACAGCCTTCTCCAGTGCATTCACATCGTTATACGGTAAATATTCAAAGTCTTCGAGCATGCGGCCGAAGCCCTGATGAATGGCATCCTGGCCCGTTGCTGCCATGCTTCCGTATGTCCGTCCGTGAAAAGACTGGACAAAGCTTTGGATTTTCGTACGCCCGGTATATTTTCTCGCGCACTTTATAGCTGCTTCATTTGCCTCCGTACCGCTGTTTGCAAAAAATACAAGGTCTAAGCCTGTAAGCTTCGTCAAAAGCTCTGCAGCACGCTCCTGCTGTTCATACTGAAAAAAATTGGAGCCGTGCCATCCAGCGTGCAGCTGTTTTTCTACGTTTTTTATCACATCGGGATCACCGTGGCCAAGATTGACAACGCTGATGCCAGCCATTAAGTCCGTGTATTCTTTACCCTCTTTATCCGTTACGGTACAGCCCTCTGCATGCGAAAAAGTGAGTTCCCATCTTTTATACGTTTCGAATAAATGTGATTTCTGTTCTGTCTGCTGCATGGTTCTCCTCCTTTCAAGTCAGGGACGGAGCCTGGACCTGTTCTCTGATGATTGCCGTTCCCTTCAGCTTTCCGTCTGCTTCGTCTGTATGTCCGTCCGCACCGGCAATAACGACCTTTTCTAAATCCCCGGTCAGGCTTGCCGCAGCCGCCTGGACTTTCGGTATCATTCCGCCGTAAATTTCTCCATCGTGAATGTGCTGCTCGAGCTTTTCTACATGAATATAGTCAGCTTTGCTTCCGTCGATAAGCACACCTTCAACATCTGTAATAAACAGAAGCTCCTTTGCGCCTACTGCCTGCGCGACAGCCGAGGCAGCCGCGTCAGCATTCACATTTAATTTTTTTCCGTTTTTATCCGCTGCAATAGGAGCG
Organism: Marinococcus tarijensis; assembly: GCF_054971385.1. NCBI lineage: Bacteria > Bacillati > Bacillota > Bacilli > Caryophanales > Bacillaceae > Marinococcus > Marinococcus tarijensis. The sequence goes on from NZ_JBQOJA010000003.1 coordinate 15,815, forward strand.
ATCACCGGAACAAATCCGCTTTCCAGCATAGAGTGTATGCAGGAGGTATTAACGTTCACAACGTTGCCGACGAGCCCGAGATTCTGATCAGCCACCTGCTCTGCTTCCAGAAGTCCTCCGTCAATACCGGACATGCCAAACGCCGGGGCGCCGGCGGATTGAAGGGAGGAAACGAGGCATTTATTCACTTTTCCGGAGAGAATCATCTCTGCTACTTCAAGCACCTCGGGCGTTGTTTTTCGCAGCCCGTTTACAAACTCACACTCAATCTGCATCTGTTCAAGCATACGGTTGATTTCAGGTCCTCCCCCGTGCACAAGCACCGGATTCATGCCTTTCTCTTTCATCGCAGCTATACTCTTGAAAAATTCAGCTGTTAGTTTATTTACCGTGGAACCGCCGCATTTGACTACAGTGATGCTGTTCATGCTCTTCTCCTCCTTCTTTCCCTACGTCCGGTATCCGGCGTTAATTCTTACATAATCATACGTCAAGTCGCATCCCCATGCTTTGCCGCTTCCATTCCCCACGTGGAGATTCACCGTTATCTCCACCGTGTCATTTTCCAGATACGCTTTTGCATCCTCTTCGGAAAAATGAACCGGGGTGCTTGCTTTCAAGGTTTCTACCGGCCCTACCGATATATCCACCGTATCCGGATCAAGCTCTACTTCGCTGTAACCGAGAGCGACAATCACCCGTCCCCAGTTGGCGTCTGTGCCGTATACAGCGGTTTTCACCAGGTCTGATCCGACGATCTGTTTGGCTGCCTGACCGGCTTCTTCATCTGTAGCAGCACCTTCAACCTTCACTTCAATCAGCTTGGTGGCGCCTTCCCCGTCTCTCGCAATCTTTTTCGAAAGGGATTCACACGTCTCCTTCAATCCGGTAACGAACGCGTTCCAGTCAGGGTGACCGGGGTGCAGCGGGCTGTTTTCCGCCTTGCCACTCGCCATGACGACTACCATGTCATTCGTTGAGGTATCGCCGTCAATCGTAATCCGGTTAAACGTTTTGTTCGTTATTTCTGAAAGCGCCGTCTGCAGATGAACAGGTTCAATGGCAGCGTCCGTCGTTACAAATCCGAGCATTGTGGCCATGTTGGGATGTATCATTCCGGAGCCTTTCGCTACGCCTCCGATAAACACTGCTTTATTGTCCACCCACGTCTGAAAGCATGCATGCTTTCCGGCAACATCCGTGGTCATTATGGCTTCATTAAAATCCTGCGCCCGTTCAAATCCGGTTTCCGGCTCGAGGTGTGCAATGCCTTCATTTATTTTATCCATTGGCATCGCCTCGCCGATCACACCGGTAGAAGTTACCGCTACCTGATGCTCAGGCAGGCCGAATTTTTCGGCACTGTTTTTTCTCATGGTATAGGCATCCTCGAGTCCCTGTCTGCCTGTACATGAATTGGCGTTCCCGCTGTTGACGACGATTGCCCGGAGCTTCCCCTCTTTGGCAATGCTTTCCTTCGTCACCTGCAGCGGTGCTGCCTGGATTTTATTCAACGTATATACAGCGGCACTCGACGCTGGCACGTCACAAATAATAGCTCCGAGATCTTTTCTTTTTCTTTTGACCTTTGTATGAATACCCGCTGCGGAGAAACCGGCAGGACTTAAAATGCTTCCTCCCGATACTTCTATTACCTGCTCTGCTGTCGATGCCTCTACCATGATTTTTCTTCCTTTCTTATGGATAAACCGGAAGCTGAGAAATTCCTTCTTTCTCATCTGCTCCCAGCATCACATTCATATTTTGTATCGCCTGCCCCGAGGCGCCTTTAACTAAGTTATCAATTACTGAAACGACCGTCAGCCGGTTGGTGCGCTTGTCCACTGTCCAGCCGATATCGCAAAAATTACTTCCATATACTTCTTTTGTTTCCGGAAATGCTTTTTCTCCCCGTATTCTGACAAAGGGCTCTTTGTCATATGCCTGATGAAGCAGTTCTTCAATATGCCCGCTTTTCGTCCCGTCGGTAAGCGGCATATACATAGTAGCTAAAATTCCCCTTGTCATCGGCACCAGGTGAGGGCTGAACGTAACGGGGTGATTTCCATCCGTCTGCATGTCCAGTGCCTGTTCGATCTCCGGTGTATGCTTATGCTCATTCACTTTATAAATTTTAAAATTCCCGTCCATTTCACTGAAATGAGTGACCGCTGACGGCGTCCGCCCTGCTCCTGTAGTGCCTGTTTTTGCATCAATGATGATATTCGAAGGATCAATCACATCCTTATCCACCAACGGCAGAAGGCCAAGAAGCACTGCTGTCGGATAGCAGCCCGGATTTGACAAAAGAGAAGTGCCTGCCACTTCATCTCTGTTCCATTCCGTCAAACCGTAGACGGCTTCCTGAAGCAGGGATTCCGGTGCGCTTTGACGCTGGTACCACTGTTCGTAAGTTCCTGCATTCTTCAGCCGTAAATCCCCGGACAAATCAATCACTTTCGTGTGTGCCGCAATAGCTTCGCTCCATTCTGCTGATATGCCGGGCGGCGTGGAAAGAAATACAACATCATATGCGCCCCAGTCAGCCGTTTCAAGCGGCTGCAGAATTTCATTATATAAATCTTTCATATGCGGATATATATCTGAAAGCTTCGTATTCTGCTTTGAGGAGGAATAAACGTCTATTTGTTCAACGCCGCGGTGCTGGGCCAGCATGCGTATTAATTCCACTCCTCCGTAGCCAGTTGCTCCAATAATAGCTGTATTCATAAAGTTGCACCTCTATTTATCTTTATACAATATGTTCTGGTGATTATTATAAGTCTGAATATATATTAATGCAACTGTATTTTTATTTTTTCTTCATATTTTTTCATTTCCGTCATAAGCTGAGTTTTTTAAGCTTTTTCTAATTGTTCAGCCTTTTTCCGGGGGATATAGTTTATGTATGAAAATGTACAATTGATGTATAAATGAGTCGAATGCTTTCCTTTTTTTTATCCCGTGACAGGTATTCCTTTTCTTTTCTTTTTGCTTTTGTTCCAGTAAAATAAAGAGCGGATCGTGAAAAACGCTGTTTCTATACAGTTGTATGGATGCATTTATATTTCCACCAGGAAAGAAGAGGTTTTTATGAAAAAACATTTGATAGCTCTTGATCTAGACGGGACGCTTCTAAAAGATGATAAAACAATTTCCACAAAGACCTGGAAGGTAATCCAGCAGGCTAAACAAGCCGGGCATGCAATAGCTATCGCTACCGGCAGACCTTACCGCGCCAGTAAAATGTACTACCAGCAGCTCGGCCTTTCTACACCTATCGTTAACTTCAACGGAGCCTATGTTCATCATCCGGCCGATCGCTCTTTCCGCTCCTTCCATGAACCGCTTGACCTGGATCTTGCCAGGACAGTGATTGAGACCTGCCGGACGTTAAACGTCCAAAACATGCTTGCTGAAGTTCTCGATGACGTGTATATGGATGAGCATGACGAATCCTTTATCGATCTTCTGGCTTTTCAGGGACCGGTAACCGGAGCCGGAAGACTTGAAAGAGTGCTTCCTAACTCTCCTACTTCCCTGCTCGTGTATCCGCAGGAGGGGACAGTTGAACGCCTGCAGGATCTGCTCGCTTCCAGTGAAGCCAAGGGCATGCATCAGCGCTCCTGGGGAGAGCCTCATCATATGATTGAAATTATAAAAAAGGGAAATCACAAAGCAAACGGACTCGAAAAAGTCGCTGCCTATGCGGGGCTCTCGATGGAGGATGTGATTGCTTTCGGGGATGAGGATAATGATCTGGAAATGCTTGAAGCCGCCGGGACCGGGCTTGCCATGGGAAATGCGAGTACAGACACAAAATCAGTGGCCAATGAAGTCATTGGTACAAATGAAGAAGACGGCATCGCCCATTATTTAGAAGAGCGGTTAAAGCTTTCCGCGGATGACACGGTGCTTTTTAAAAATTAAACGCGTGATTTTGAATAAGGATGTGTTCAAACGATGCAGGTGTATAAAGTACCTACAGATACCGAACAATATGTGAGAAATCAAATAGCCGATCTGCTCATGGGGCAGATGGATTCCATCGGCATGAAGGATGCTTACCGGTTTCTGCAGCGGGCTATCGATCTTTCCCTTGACTCCGACTCCACCGCCCATATTTTTGTAGCCGAAACAGAGGAACAGATTGTCGGAGCTGCTTTTTTAAATATTGGCATCAGTCTTGAAAAGGGAGGCTATTATGTCTGGCTGAATGATCTCTACGTGGATCAGCAGTACCGCAACCGGGGTATTGCCAAGAAACTTCTGTTAAAAATTATTTACTGGGCAGAGCATAATGACATCAAAGGCATTGAACTGGAAACCGGGGTGAACAACGCAGCCACAAAAGCATTGTATAATTCTCTCGGCTTTTACGACGTTATTTCCAAACGTTACGGCTTCCGTTTTTAAGTTCCGTCTTCCCTTTAAGGGGGAAGGCTTTTTTATTGCCGGTAAGCTGTATAAAAAAGCATAAGAACACCTTTGACTTTTTCCGGACCGGTATTAATATAGGCATGGGGATGATCCGCCCGGAAACGCAGCGCATCACCCGGCTTCACTAATTGTTTACTTTCCTCATTCGTCTGTACTTCCATCTGCCCTTCGTGTACAAAAATGTATTCCTCTACTCCAAATGGGTGGGCAGAGGAATAATGGCTTCCCTCAGGAGCCAGCACAAACTCATACCATTCGACTGGAGCCTGCTCGTGTTTGGAAAAAATATTCCGGACGGCGTAGCCGTTCTCCCCTTCGAGCCATGCAGCTTTATCAGCGGAAACAAATTCGATGTCTGGCCGCTGCTGCTGCAGAAAAGCGGAAAACCCTACACCCATTCCTTCTGCAATCTTCCACATCGTCGTAATCGTAGGGTTCGATGCCCCGCGTTCAATCTGTCCAAGCATCGGTTTGCTTACTCCTGTTGCTTCAGACAGTTTATCCAGACTCCACCCACGCTCATGACGAAGCTTCCTTAATGTTTTGCCGATTTCTTTCCCTATTGATTCTTTCATTTTTTCACCTCTATTGTATAATATAACATACAAATGTATAATATAATTAAAGAGAAAGGAGTTCCTTATGAGTAATACAGCTGCATTAGAACATTCCTGGACCAGCGGCCTTACTCAGGGTCTTCCTATCGCCGCCGGTTATGTACCTGCTGCTTTGGGATTTGGTCTGCTTGGTGCCAACAGCGGGCTGTCCATATTTGAAACAGCACTTATGAGTATTATTATTTTCTCCGGCGCTGCCCAGTATATGGCTATTGGGCTGATTACTGCCGGGGCCGGTTTATACAGCATTTGGATTTCCACGTTTCTCATAAATATCCGGCACTTATTAATGAGCGCTTCTGCCAAACAACGTCTTTTTTCAGATTCTAAATGGAAACAGGCGGTTTTAGCATTTGGATTAACAGACGAAGTCTTTGCGCTGATCTCTGCCAGAAGGAATAAAACGAGCGTATTTTTCGGGATTGGAGTCTTTTTGGCAGCATATATCAGCTGGGTTGCTTTTTCATGTGCCGGTTATTATTTTGGCGCCTTCTTTCCTGGTTATCTGCAGATCAGCATGGATTTTGCCTTATATGCCCTGTTTGCCGCACTGTTGTTTCCCGCAATTTTAAAATACCGGATGGCTCTTTACACCGCTGGCTTAAGCGCAGCTATCAACACGTTTCTTGGGATATGGCTTTCTTCAGGATGGGCTATTCCAGCTGCAATGACAGCATCAGTCATTATTGTCGTATATGTCATTTCCTTTAAGCAGAAAAAGGGGGAGCAGCCATGAACATGCTTCTTTTAATCATTGGAATGGGCGTTATTACATACGTAACGAGAGTGGTTCCTTTCTTTTCGTTAAATATTAACCGGCTGCCCGTTTCCGTGCAGCAGGCACTCCAGCTCATCCCGTATGCAGCGCTCGGGGCTCTTCTGCTTCCGGGAGCCCTGCGTTCCCCTCCTGATGCCTGGTTCGGCATGCTTGGTCTCTGTATTGCCTTTTTGATCGCTTTTATAGGCGGCAGGTTCACTGCTATCATTTGCGGTACTATCGGTCTGCTTTCCCTTGCTGCTTTTTTTATTTATTGATACTAAAAAGCAGGAGCTGGCAAAGCTCCTGCTCTTACGGGGTGCCGGATGTTTCCACAGCAGGGGTATCCAGATTTTCAGCAAGGATCCGGAATTCTGCCTGGTACGAATTTTCAGGGTCGAGAAGATCTGCATCAAGCTCTCCGTCCCACCTTCGTATGTTTCCGGCATTGATCTCCACAGATTTCTCCGCCTGCGTAAACACCTTTCCCTCCGAATAAATATAAACTGGTTCGGATACACCCTCTTCTGTAATAATAACTTCTATTTCCTGGCCGTCCGGGAAACCCAGCTTCATTTCTCCGCTGCCCGTATTTTTAAATTCCAAATGCCAGGCGTTGTTTTCAGTGTCCAGAGTGCCGGCAAGCTCCCAATCATTTTTTGTCATTGAAGCTTCCTGACTTCCGGCAGAAGGCTCTTCAGCAGTCTGTTCGCTGCCGCACGCAGCGGCAGCGAGCATACAGAAGCATACCAGTACTGCAGCTAACCACCTTTTCACGGCCATCTCACTCACTTCCCGGCTTTTATTTTGATTAGTCGTCTTTACGGAACAGCCCGAACACCGTCGTCGTATTAATAATGTTTGTGAATGCCTCCGGATCTGCTTCCTGCACCACCTGCTGAAGCGTGTACATTTCGTACCGTGTAATTACTGTCATTAATATTTCTTTTTCGCTTGCATCAAATCCTCCCCGTGCAGGGATACGTGTAATTCCCCTGGTCAGATTTTGATGAATGGCATCCCGCATCTCGTCAGGGTTTTTCGTTACAATTAAAGCCGTAAGCTTTACGTGACGCGTGTGAATAGTGTCTATGACCCTTGATCCTACATACAGCGTTACCAGGGTGTATAAAGAACTTTCCCAGTTGTACAGAAAGCCGGCTGCTATAACGATGATCCCGTTCAGCAGCATGAAATACGTACCGACCGGACGGTCTCCCATACGTGCCAAAACCAGAGCCACAATATCCAGGCCGCCCGCAGAAGCCCCCCATTTCAAGGCTACAGCAGCTCCTGCAGCTGTAATTGCCCCGCCAAAGACACTGTTTAATAAAATGTCTCCCGAAAGTTCCGTAATAGGTATAAGATCAAGAAAAAACGTTGTGAGTGCTACGTGCAAAAAGCTGTAGAACGTAAACAGCCGTCCTACTTTAAACCAGCCGAGCATAGCAATCGGTATATTGATCAGGAACAAAAGTACGCCGGTGGAAAGCGGAAGAAAGCCTGCAATAATCTGCGCAATCCCTGTAGCTCCACTCGCAAATACATTTGCTGGCTCCAAAAACAGGTTCAGGCCGACTGCCATAATCAAAGCCCCGAATACAATAACCAGGACACGTATGACTTCCGATACGATAGATGAATGGCTTGTAAGCATAGTTATCCTCCTTTCTACTGCACGTTTACTTTAAATATGGGAAGCGGCCCATTCTGAGGCTGCAATCATTCCTTCTCTCGTTACTTTATGACCCGCTTCCTGCTGCAGATAATAGGCCTGCCCCGCGGAAGTTCTATCCGGAAGACGTTCATAAAAGCGATACGATAATTCGTAAGGTACAACGTCATCTTCTTTTCCATGCCAAAAAAAGATAGGCTTTGCTTCCACTTTGGCGGGATCAAGGGAAAGATCATACGTGGCCAGTTTGTCTAAAAGATCCTGCTCCCCGCGTTCCGAGAGCTCCCAGTCAGACGTTTTCTTCAATGAGCGTATCTGTTCTTCGGCCATTGCTTTCCAGGACGGAGAACCCATCATAATCATGCCTCCCCGGATCCACTCGAAGGACTTGAGTGCCCCGCACGAAATGATACCTCCCATGGATGTACCGGAAACATACATCCGACCGCTGTCAATCCATTCATATGTAGTCATTTCATTCAGCAGAGCTTCGGTTTCCTCCACCGCCTGCATAACAATCTCCCAAAACGCATAGGTTCTCCTGCCAGCGTCCATATCACCTTCGCGTTCTCCGTGATGAAGAGCATCCGGAAGGACGATCCGTATTCCCTTCTCTGCCAAATAGTAGGCAAAGGAAAGATTCTGCTCTTTACTGCTGCCCAGGCCATGCCAAAATAAAACCGTTGGCTGCGGATGGTGTTTATCTGCCTGTTTAGAGATATGCAGGCTTGGAATATCTGCGATCGTTTGCTTTTCGATAGTAATCATGCCAGTCCATCCTTTACAGCCGTTATAGTAGTACACTCTGAATATTGTACCCCAGTAAAGCAATTATTGAAAAGACCGAAGCCTTCCATTTCCTTCAATCCACTTTAGAAACAAATAAAGACAGCTGCGTGCATAAGCACTTCGACAGCTGTCTTTCCATTGTCTATTTTTCATCTTTTTCCTTTGCTGTCCGGAGTGGTTCTTCCTCTTTTTCCTCCGCTTCTTCATAATGAAGGACAGAGTATTGAGCACCTTCAGAAACCATTTTGTTGTCTTCAAAATCCTGAGGATCCGGATTACCTACGGTTTCATTCAATTCTTTATCTTCTTCTTCTTTCGTTTTGCCGCCTACTTTGGCTGCTGTACGTTTTGATACGTCTTTCACCTGCGCTCTTGTTTCCCCGTCTTTAAGGAAATAAACGGCTGCGCCAACAATCAGTGCTGTTAATACGGTCCATAAAATACTATTTTTCTGCATACCATACGCCTCCTGTCTCAATCAACTGAATTCATTGCTCTTTTCGCTATTTCCCAAATCAGTTAATACTAAACCCTTCATGTGCATAGAAAAGAATACATACTCAGCCTTTTCAGCGAAAATTACGGGAGCTGCTGTACAAAAAAACTGCAGAAATTATTCTGCAGCTTCTTCACAGTTATTTGTTATATAAATCGTTTACGTCCTTCAACGGGTTTTCCATGCCGGAATTTGTTTCTTCATCCCAGGCGAGCATCCCACCGGCAAAATTATAAACATTTTCAATTCCGTTGTCCTGAAAATACTGGGCCGTATGCTGGCTTCTCGAACCACTTCGACAGATAAACACGTATGATTCATCTTTTTTAAACTGATCGATCACTTCAGGGACCTGATTCATCGGAAGAAGAGGTACGCCCGGTATATGACGTTCTTCATATTCACCCGGCTCTCTTATATCAATCATGATCGGTGTTTTTTTACCGTTATTATATTGTTCTTTCAATTCGTCTACATCCAACTGGCGGATTCCTTCTAAATCGTAAGCCAATGTCGTTCATCCTTTCTATTTTAGCTTTCTGGTTCATTCTATCACCTGTGCACCAATTCGTTAAAAGTCTTATACCTTAGAATAATGCGTGTCTGATACAATAATGTAAGAATAGGAGGCGGTCAGCTTGTATAACGATATTATTTCGCTATTTCCAGAAGCAGTGCCCGAGGAGCACTGGAAGGAACTAACACAGCCCGAACAACACCTTTATTACAGGCTTCCGGATGGTACACAATTGGCTATTCCCACTCATTCACTCTCGACCCGGGAAAAACAGCTGCTCGGAACTGTGCTCACGCCCGTATCTCCCGGGAGCCGGGAGGATTCTCCCTGGGCGGCCTATCTTCAGGCAAAAAGCGATACGCTTCCGGATCATATTCCCAGTCCGTTTCGTTTTTTATTTCTTGAAGGCTCCAGCCTTTACCGTTGGAAAAACGATATTTACGATACTCTTCTTGAATATTACCAGCGCTCTGTGATTCTTACCGTCCTAGGGGATGAAAAGCTTCTTGCTGTTATCCCGGATGATGACTCAGACGAAGAGGAAGTATTTGAGGCCCAGGAATTATCAACTCTGCTGATGGGAGACACGATGGTCGATGCTTCTGTTTATTGCGGAAGAAAGGTCTACCGCAGTGAAAATATCCGTTTAATTTATCAGCAGGAACAGGAAATGTTTTCATTTCTCCAGGAGCAGCAGCCCTCCAGGCGCTCTTTTGCACCATTTGAAGCACTGCCCTGCATTCATATGGTTGAAAACACCAGTTTCTCTAAAAAAGAATTGCTCCATTATGCTCTAAGCGGTCTCGAACAGGATGAAGAATTAATGCATACTCTTTATACTTTCTTTCTGGAAAACTTAAACAGCAGCGCCACCGCCAAAAGGCTCCACCTGCACAGGAATACGCTGAAATACCGGCTCGACAAAGTGACAGAACGGCTTGGCATCGACGTCAAACAGTTTCTGCATGCTGCCCCGCTCTTTTTACTTCTTCAGACGCAGTATGGTTCGGGCATTGCATAGGCTATAATTTTTTTACTTTATTGGAAAGCGTACCAATCGCCGCCACATGAACGTCTACAGCATCCCCGTCCTTTAAATACTTAGGAGGATTGAACCCTGAGCCAACACCAGACGGCGTGCCCGTAGCAATAACGTCACCCGGGCGGAGCGTCATACCTCTGGATAATTGTTCAATCAGCTCTTCAATACCAAAGATAAGATCCGACATACTGCCCGACTGCCTTTTTTCTCCATTCACATAAGTTTCCAGCTTCCAGTCTGAAGGCTGGGCGGAGGGACCGACAGTAACATACGGGCCGATTGGACCATACGTGTCTCCACTTTTTCCAAGGAAGAACTGCTGGTGCCGCTTTTGTACATCCCGGGCAGTGATATCGTTGAACAAGGTGTACCCGAATACATAATCCATGGCATTTTCTTTTGAAATCTGCCGTCCCGCTTTTCCAATAACGACAGCTATTTCCCCTTCATAATCCAAAGCTTCTGTAAATGATTCGTCCAGCTCTATCGTTTCGCCGTCCGCTACTAATGACGAAGAAGACTTTGTAAATACCAGCGGTGCCTCCGGAGCATTTTGCGCTCCCATTTCTGCAGCATGATCAGCGTAATTTTTCCCAATGCAGATAATGTTCTGCCCTTCCCGGTTAACCGGCGGGAGCAGGTTTACACTTTCGGCAGCATGCGTCTTGAATTGGTGCCGGTTTTCTGTATAGTCCTTCCACCGCTCTACAAGCAGTGCTTTTCCGTTAACGGTTTCCTCGAGCCATTTCCTCAAGTTTCCGTCTTCCCCAATTTCTAAATCAACATACACATCAAATTCTTCATCATACCCGGCAAGAAAAAAATGGCCGTTTTGTTCCACTGCTGCGATCCGCATGAATATTTCCCTCCTTGAACACTATTCTGTATGCTCAGCTTCAATCGTTACTCCGTCAAGCTCCAGGCTCTCCCCGTTCAGCAGACGGCTTTCGGCCTCCTGGGCGGGCGCCCGCCATTCCTGCTCGTATGCTTCTTCAAAATCTACGCGGGAATGGTTAAAAAACAGGCCATTTCCAGCTATATAGGGCTCGTACGCTTCCAGAAAGGCCTCTTCGCCCGTTACCTGGACACGGACAAGAACATCACTGCCCTCCCACTGGTCGTTTTTATAATATCCAAAAGCATACACGTTATCGAGTACCGCGTAAGAGCCCAGGGGAATAACTGCTTTTGTTTCCTGCGCTTCCTCAAGGCTGTCTGAGGTTATTAATTGTTCCCCCGGCTGCAGGCGGTCGGCAAAGCTGAAGCTCAAATAAAAAAATAATCCCACCATAAAAACAGCCAGTAAAGGGGAAAGCAGCCGCTCTATCCGCTTTGACCGGTTAGCGCCAGCCCGGTGCAGCGCATACGCTGCTGCTCCTCCTATTACTAGTGTAGCAATGGCGCAGATGACATAAAAAACCCAGGGAGCTACTGTCCAAATCATTGTCTAATCCTTTCTTTGTACCTTCGTTAAAAATTCCTTTCCTATCGTATCATATCCTCCCTCCCCATCAGAAACAGAAGCTTTTCCCTTCAATCATATATACGGGTTTAGTTCTATATGAAAGCGGTAATACAAACTTAAATACCTCGGGGGGGATCGTTGATGAATAAACTGCATACCTCACTGGCTGTCTGGGCGCTCTTTTTGTTTGTTATGGCCCTTGTCCTCCCCTTTACGACAAACGGCGGCAGTACCCTGGCTGATTTAATGCACAGCTATACGATCTATGGCTTTTTTTCCCTCGTACCAATTATTGTTTACGGCACTATTCTTTCGATCTGTTCAGACTGGATCACCAACCTTTTCTTCAGACGCCTACCCGAGGTCTCCCTCGTTCTACACATGATTGGCGGAGCTTTTGTTTATGTCTTTTCCCAGCACTGGAACATCGCACTCATGGGCATTTTCGCTGCTGTTCTGTTTTTTACGCTCGACCAGCTGTTCGTTCTCTGGCACCAACGGTTTTCCTTTATGGCAAACGTTCCTTTTGTTCTCAGCTTCAGCAGCGTTCTTCTGATGTTTATCGGTGCTTCTTTTTCCTGAACAGATACAAATATGCTCCGGGAGCTTCTCAGTCCCGGAGCATATTATTTATGAAGGATTCACCCGGAAAAGAGGCTGCCCGTATTCTACCAGCTCTCCGTCTTCCACTAAGATCTCTGCGATTTCTCCAGTGACTTCTGCTTCAAGCTCGTTCATTAGCTTCATTGCCTCTACGATGCAGACGATGGTGTTCGGCTTAATCGCCGCCCCTTTTTCCACATAAGCTCCTGCTTCCGGTGAAGGTGAGCGGTAAAACGTGCCTACCATCGGTGATGTAATTTCATAATAATTGGACTCCGCTTCCTTTTCCCTATTGTCTTCCGTCGTTTCTTCCTTTTTCGTTTCAGACTGCTGCGGGGCCGGCTGGGCTGCTGGCTGCGGGGCCGGCTGGACGCTCTGCTGGGCCACAGGACGCATCGCTGCTTCTTTACGTATAGTAACCTTTTCTTTCATATCGTTGCGGATCTCAAGCTCTCCAACCGAAGACTCGTCCACTGCCTGAATGAGCTCTTTAATTTCTTCAATGGAATACATTAGGGTTCTCTCCTCTCAAAAATAAACACTTACACATGCGTTGAATTCAAGAAAAAACGCTGGTACTTTTGCTGTTTTCTGGCTTCTTCGGTAAGGACCGCATTCATCACCAGATCGCCAAATATGTTCGCGATATCCTGAAGTGAGTACAGGCCGCTTGATTTGTACCACTTGTATGTCCAGTTCATCATTCCAAATATCGCCATCGACGTAATTGGCACTGGGAGCTCTTTTCGGAACTCTCCTTCTTCAATACCGTTTTCGACCAATTGAAACATCGTGTTCTTGTATTCATCCCGTTTAGCTTCGAGCCGCTTAAAATAATCTGAAGACAAATGCTTTCCTTCCTGATAAAATACTGTTACATGTGGGCGGTACACTTCAAACATACGGACAAACGAGCGTATTACCTCATATAACCGCTCAGCCGGGGTGTCATATCTGGACTGCACTTCGTCTGCCTTTGTAAGCACATAGGTAATGAATGATTCATGGATAGTGTACAAAAGCTCTTCTTTGGACGTGTAATTGTGATAAAAACCGCCTTTGGATGTATGGCTTTGTTTCACAATGCGATCGACGGTGACCGCATGGAAGCCAAATTCTTCAAACAGCTCCAGCGCTGCATCCGTAATTCGCTTTTTTGTCGATCTGGTCGCCATCGATCCTTCCGCCTTCCTATATGCTAGACACTGCTTTCTTCTTCCATAATAGAATGGGTGTCCAAAAAGTTTGTAGTAAAGTTTCCGGAAATAAAATCTTCATGGTTTAAAAGCTTCAGGTGAAACGGAATCGTCGTATCCACTCCGTCTACGACGAATTCAAGCAGCGCCCGCTTCATCCGGGCAATCACTTCTTCCCTGTTTTTTCCGCGGACAATCAGCTTGGCCACCATTGAATCGTAGTAGGGAGAAATTTTGAACCCTGTATACATCGCACTGTCCACCCGTACACCCAGTCCGCCTGGAGGCAGATAAAGTTCAAGCTTCCCAGGAGAAGGCCTGAAATTTTTTGCCGGACTTTCTGCATTGATTCTGCATTCCATCGCCCATCCCTCAATTTCAATTTCCTCCTGCTTTACCTGCAGTTCATGGCCGGCAGCTGCATAAATTTGTTCTTTGATTAAATCAACACCAGTCACTTCCTCTGTCACAGGGTGCTCAACCTGAATTCTCGTGTTCATCTCCATAAAATAAAACTTTTTATGGGCATCCAAAAGGAATTCCACTGTGCCTGCCCCGCAGTAATCAACTGCTTTTGCAGCCTGAACGGCGGCTTCCCCCATCGCCTTTCTCGTCTCTTCATCGAGAGCCGGTGACGGAGCCTCTTCTACAAGCTTTTGGTGGCGTCTTTGGATCGAACAGTCTCTTTCTCCTAAATGGATAACGTTTCCATGACTGTCTGCCATAACCTGAATTTCTATATGTCTTGGCTCCACCACCAGCTTCTCCATATAAACTCCGGCGTCACCAAAGGAGCTTTCAGCTTCCTGCCGGGCCATCTGGATGCATTTGTCCAGGTCTTCCGCGGTATGAGCTGCCCGCATTCCTTTTCCGCCGCCGCCGGCAGTAGCCTTGATCATCACTGGATAACCGATATCTTCTGCAAGTGCATGGACATCCGTGTTTTCATCGAGCAATCCATTGCTTCCCGGCACAACCGGCACCCCTGCATCTCTCATTGTTTCTCTTGCCACGTCCTTCGTTCCCATCCGGCGGATAGCTTCCGGAGAAGGGCCGATAAACGTAATATCGTGATCTGCACAGATTTCGGCAAATTCAGCGTTCTCTGCTAAAAAACCGTATCCCGGGTGGATCGCTTCAGCTCCTGTTTTTAAAGCAGTGGAAATTAAATTAGTCATTTTTAAGTAGCTTTCTGAAGAAGCATACGGTCCCACACAGTAAGCTTCGTCTGCCATGTGGACATGGAGGGCGTCCTTATCTGCTTCTGAATATACGGCTACAGTTTCGATCCCAAGCTCCCGGCAGGCTCTTATAATGCGAACTGCGATCTCACCGCGGTTGGCTATTAATATTCGTTTAAACATACTTCGTGCCTCTCTTTCTGTAAACAACCAGCGGCTGATTTCCGGCCCCGCTGACGATCTATCTCGAAAACCCTTGATATGTAAGGATTTTTCATAATTATACTACCCTTCATTTTATTCCTTTTGTCAATTCTTCTCAACAATTTTTTTAAAACTTTTCTTTTCTTTCCGTTAAGCATACATAATTCCCGTAGTTTTGTCTGGTATAATATATGTTTAAAGAGAAAAGGAGCGGGTTCTTTTGACCAACACTATAACTGCATATGTTGAAGATGAATATTCTGTTTTAGCGGATGTTATCATGTGCGAGCCCAGGCATATGGCTATTAAAGAAGTAATAAATGAAATGCAGAAGCAGCACGCTTCCGGCAATATCGATATAGAAAAAGCAGTGTTTCAGCATAAACAGCTTACAGCTGTTATTCAGAAATTCGGCGCTTCTGTACATTTTCTGCCTGCCTCCGCTTCTCTCCCCGAACAGGTCTTCACCCGGGACATTGGGTTTGTGATTGATGATCAATTGTTTTTATCAAATATGGGTACTTCCATTCGTTCGGCAGAAACCGCGGCGTTAGCAGACTGGTATGAACAGCGTTACGGACCGTGCACCCATTTAAAAAGCGGCACCATCGAAGGCGGGGACGTTATGCTTTCAGAGAAGCTTCTTTTTGTCGGCCAGAGCTCCCGGACATCTAAAGAAGGGCTGGACGAACTTCAGAAGGCTTGTCCTGATAAGCAGGTTATACCGGTACATTTCGATAACCGTCATCTGCATCTGGACTGTATTTTTAATATTTTGGACGGGGCTACTGCTATTGCCTATGAAGCAGCCTTTGCCACGGAGAGTCTGGAAGCAGTCAAACAGTATTTTAATATTATTTCTGTACCGGAGGAGGAACAGAGCCGGCTGGGGACTAATGTATTCTCTCTCGGGCATCGCCATGTTATATCACTGCCGGAAAATATGCATGTTAACGAACAATTACGGGAATACGGTTTTATAGTTCATGAAGTGTCCTACGATGAAATTATAAAATCCGGAGGCTCCTTCAGATGCACTACTCTTCCTTTGCGGCGGGAGAGAAAAAATCACCGATAAGGAAAGGAACGTGGAACAATGATCATGTCTGCAGAAGAAATTCAAAACGAGCTGAGCAGCCTGCCAAACTGGAATAACGACGGGGACAAGGCCATTGTACGGGAGTATAAATTTTCTAATTACCTGGATGGTATTGAGTTTGTTAAAGAGGTGGCAGCGCACGCAGAAAATGTGCAGCATCATCCCAAAATCACCATTGATCATACCCAGGTAACTATTTCTTTTACCACTGTAGATCAGGGCGGCGTTACCGAAAAGGATTTCAACGCTGCCAAGGAAGTAGAACGACTTGCCGAAGACGTCCAGTAACTCGCGGATTTTCTTTTTAATAATTTGTATATAGACAGCTGCCGGATAAAATTCCGGCAGCTGTCTTTTGTAAGACTAAAGTCACAAATAATACATATCTTTATACGGACTTTTGTGTCATTATATATGTAACAGAAATACTTATATTAATGTGCAGTGAAGGAGTTGATAAGAAATGAGAATAGGGTCTTACGGTACGGCTCATGCTCTTATCAGCATCGCCGTTTTTCTCGCAGTCATGGCTCTTATTTTTTACCCGATGCTGATGGCGGATGCCGATAGCTTTGACCGGCACAA
The DNA here is from genome assembly GCF_054971385.1 of Marinococcus tarijensis. Taxonomy (NCBI): domain Bacteria; kingdom Bacillati; phylum Bacillota; class Bacilli; order Caryophanales; family Bacillaceae; genus Marinococcus; species Marinococcus tarijensis. Next base: position 32,481 of record NZ_JBQOJA010000003.1, read on the forward strand.
TGCCCGTGAGGATGTTGGACAGGTCCAGGCAGCTGTCGAACAGGATATTGCTTCCATGCACGCTTTAAATGAAGACTGGGCCACCTGGGACGATTCTTTTCAGTTTATGACAGACCAGCATGAAGAGTACATACATACAAACCTGCAGAATGATACATTTATTAACAATGGCGTGAACATCATTCTGTTCGTTAATAAAGAGCTTGAAACCGTCTACGAAAAAAAAGTGGATCTGCAGAGCCAGGAAGAAGGAGATGTAAGCCGCTCGCTCTTCTCTGGAGTACAGAAAGAACTGCAGAAATCCGTGGAAGAGCGGACTTTTCTGACTGGGACCGGATCCAATCCTCATTATTTTTCCATTCAGCATATTCTGCCGAGCGACGGGGCTGGAGACTTTAGTGGCTACTTAGTTATGGGAAAAGCGGTTAACGATGGATATATAGATACTGTGAGTGACCTGTTCTCCTTTCCGGTCACTTTACGGCCAGGGGATGGACCGGCCGGTACGGCCATTACTGCTGAAGATGCGGACACTATCGAAGGCACCTGGACAGCTGAAAACGCAGATGGCCGTTCTGCTTTTCAGCTGGGGGTAATGAAAGACCGGGTATACTTCTCCGAGCTTTCCGATACCGTGAATACAATGGTTTTTTTCATGCTTGCTCTGCTGCTCGCATATTTCGCGCTGACATACTATCAGTTTAAATTCCTTGTAGAAAGACCAATCACTTCTTTATCAGAGCAGTTAAAGCATATTCGCATTCATCATCTGCTGTCTCACAGAGTTTCTTTAAAACGCCGGCCCGCCAGGGAATTAAAAGAGCTGGAGGAATCTATGAACAATATGCTTGAGCGTTCGGAATACGCTCACCTTGAAGTTACACATATGGCATATACAGACCATCTGACCTCTTTGCATAACCGCCATTATGTGCAGGAAGCTTTTCCAGGATTTCTCGAAGCTCATGAAAATAATACATTCGTTCTATTTTTTGACCTTGATGGGTTTAAACGAGTTAACGACAGCTGGGGGCACAGGGCGGGTGATGAATTAATCCGCCAGGCTGCCGCCAGGTTAAACAGCATGTTTACCGGTCCTGATTCAATCACCGCCCGCCTCGGGGGAGACGAATTTGTTGTAGTTACAGCAGCCGACAGCAGAGAGCATCTTGACATCGTACTCAAAGAGGCCGTGACTTTTCTTAATAAACAGTACTATTTTGACGACAAAGCCACATTTATTTCAGCCAGCGCCGGGGTGAGCTCTTTTCCTGACGACGGAGAAAGCTTTGACATTCTTTTAAAGCATGCCGATACCGCTATGTACGAAGCTAAAAAGAACACGGCCGGCAGAATTGTCTATTATGAGGAGCTGTCCCTTAATGATGACTATCAATTTTCTCTGTCAATAAGAAACGACATTATGTTTGCTCTCGAAAAAGAAGAGTTCTATCTGGAATTTCAACCGATTATGGAGCCGGGATGCGAGAATATGGAGGGGGCTGAAGCTCTTCTTCGCTGGAAACATCCGGTTTACGGAAGAATATCTCCCGCCACGTTCATACCGCTTTTAGAAGAAACGGGAGATATTCACCAGGTCGGGGCGTGGGTGATTCACTCTTCGCTTGAGGAAGCCCAAAAATGGAGAAAATCCGGCTTTCCTTCCATCAAATTGTCTTTTAATGTGTCTAAAATACAGATTCAATCGCTTGATTATCTTATGGAATCGCTCGATAGCGCTTTAGTAGAAACAGGCTTTCCGCCCCATCTTCTGCGGGCGGAAATTACAGAGGACAATATCGACTATGATCCTCAAATGACTATTGATTTTATTACACAGCTGCAGCAGCGCGGGGTGAAAGTTGCGCTCGATGATTTTGGAGTGGGAAGCTCTTCGCTGCATTCCCTCCGCGACCTTCCTATCGATCTGGTAAAGCTCGACCGCAGCTTTGTGCGCCATATTCCTTCCACAACCTTTGATACAACTCTTTTAACCGGTATTTACCGCCTTATTGAAGAGCTTGATCTCGATGCCGTTACAGAGGGAGTGGAAAATGCCGCGCAGCTGGAGTTTGTGCAGCAGTACAGCACCTCTTACGTCCAGGGATATTATTTCAGCCAGCCGGTCCCTTCAGTGGAGCTGATTGCTTTCATGAAGGAAAAAAATAAAAAGGATTCTTCATTTATATATTGAAAGAAGCAGCTGCCTAAGATACAGCTGCTCCTCCTTTATTAATAGGAATGCCTTTTTTCTACTGTCCCATCTTTTTTGTAAATAATGGCTTCTGTCCCTTTCTTTTCTGCCACTTCTTTTGCACGTTCGATAGCTTCTGATTTGCTGTCATAGACAATATCCGGTTTTTTCGCACTTTTTGCCCGTACAGCCCATCCGTCTTCATGTGCTTCTACCAGCTCTGCTTTTTCCATCAGCTCCGGATCCGAACCACTTTCCTCATCATCACGGGATTTAGGATCTTCCTCCTCCATGAATTCCGTCACTTCTTCTTTAGAAGCATTGCTGTACCATTCTTTTGCCTGTTCAGTCGCGATTGGAATCGCACGGCCTTCGTCGTATCCGTCATCAAGCATCGAATTGGCTATATCAATCGCTTTTTTCTTTACCGGTTTGTCTAAATTTTTCAAGGATGAAGGATAGTCATTCATTGTCCAGGGCATGTTTTTTCCTCCTCGTTATTTGTGTTACTTAACTCTTCCCATATTATATACATATAAAAATAGGATTTTCCCCACACACCATCTCTTTGATGCCTCCAAATCCTGATTTCTTTCCAGAAATTTATAATGGAATCTGTTTAGGGCTCTGAAAAGCAGGGTACGAGAGAGTTAGACACTATTATATGATCCGCACGCCCTGGTGCTCTGCCATGAATCATGGTACCATTTATTGGGCTGTAGGATTATTCGCATTTATTGTAAGGAGGAATGGTGAATTATGGGTATGATCGGCGGTATAGCTTTACTAATCATCGCGGTAGCTTTTGCAGTATTAGTTATTTTCTTAGCACGCGTCTTAAGCAACCTCACTAAAACATTAAATGGGGTGAACGAAACAGTAGACAAACTGCCTGAGCAACTCGACCAGGTAATGAATCAATCGGAGCTGATTTTACATAACAGCAACGAGACGATTCTGGATGTAAATGAAAAGCTCCACTCGTTGAGTCCGCTGTTTTACATTGTTGGCGACGCCGGGGAAGCGTCCAGAAAGCTCACTTCAAGCCTTGTTGATATGACAGCAGGCATGAAAAGGAGTTCCACCGAAGGCAAAGGCAAAGTGAATGAGCAGGCTCTTGGCGGCCTTTACGGCAGCCTTGCTTTAGGATACTATATGTACCAGAAGCGCCAGGCCATTAAGGACTGGAAAGAGGAGAACACAGGAAATGCATAAAAAAAGCCTATGGTCGGGAATTGCTGCAGGATACGCTGTGTCAGTACTCACCAGTCTGCTCACTGCTCCGAAAAGCGGGAAAGAATACCGCCGCAAAGTATCTTCCGGGGCAGGAACTCTCCAGCAGACATCTGCACGGGTAAAAGGGAAAGCAAAAGCCCGTTCCGACAAGCTGTATGAATCCGGAAAGATCCGGTATGAACTGCTTCACGGGAAACTCGATAATATCCGTCTGGAAGCCCGTATCAAAGGTGCATCAAGTATGCAGTATCAATCTATGCAAAAACCAGCTGATGAATAAAATCAGCTGGTTTTTCTTTTATTTTTTTATTCGTTTCCATCCTTTTTTCAAAGGCGGCAGCGAAATTTCTCCGCGCTCAAAAACATTTTTAATAATAAATTCGCTGTAGTGCACCGCCTGCTGGTAAGAAATCCGGCCCGGAAGCGGAGGCTGCATATCCACGACGCAATCAATAACTACGGGTCTGGTGGCAAGCACTGCCTTTTGCAGTGCCTCATGCAGTTCGGTTTTAGTTCCGACCCTGTATCCTTCACCGCCGCAAGCTTCGGCAAATCCCGCAAAATCAATACCGCTGATGTCCGTTTCCGTATCCAGATGGCCCATCTGCTGCTGCTCGTATTCAATCATCCCGATCTTTTCGTTATTAAATACGACACAAATCATCGGAAGCTGATACTTTACGGCAGTGGCAAAATCCTGCATTCCCATGGCAAAACCACCATCCCCGGCAAGCATGACCGTCTGCTTTTCAGGCCAGGCCGCTTTGGCGGCAATCGCACCGGGCAGAGCGCACCCCATCGTAGCCATCCATCCCGATATTACAAACTCCTGTCTTTTCAGCTTCAAATAACGCGCAGCCCATACGGTGACATTTCCAACATCGACAGACACTACAGCGTCTTCCTCCAAAAACTGCTGTACTTCATGAATCACCTGCGGCGGCTGCAGCCTGTCTGTCTCTTCTGTCATATCTTTTTCGAGCTCATTCCACCACTCTTTTCTTTTTTCTTTATATTTCTTCATAAAGGCAGAAGGCTCCCGGCGTTCGAGATTTTCCGTATACCACTGAAGCACAGGCCCGAGTTCAGAGACTAAACCCATCGTCACAGGATAGTATTTCCCTATCACTCTGGGGTCAATATCAATTTGAATAGCCTTGGTGTTTTTCGGCATAAAATCACGATAGGGAAAAGAAGTGCCTGCCAGTATTAACAAATCGGCTTCCTGCACCGCTTCGTATGACGGCGTTGTGCCAATCTGACCATTCTGTCCCAGGCTGTGCTCATGCTCATCCGGAACAACGCCCTTTGCAAGAAGCGTAGATGCTACTGGTGCCTGAATATGTTCAGCAAACGCCAATAATTCATCAGTGCTGTACCTGGCCCCTTTCCCGGCCAGAATCACTGGCTTCTGCGCCCCGTGCAGCAGCCTCGCAGCCTCCACCATCTCTTCCTTCTCCGGGCGGATCTTCGGCCTCGCAAACACGCCGGAAGATATTGGGGCTTCACGTTTGATTTCTGCAGCCGAAACATCATCCGGAATAACGAGTACAGATACTCCTTTTTCTGTGTAAGCAGTACGTATCGCCTGATGCAGCATATCCGGGAGCTGTGCAGCGCTCTGGACACGTTCATTAAATACACTGACGTCAGCAAACATCTGGTTCAGCTGGATTTCCTGAAAATTATCGGTGCCGATGATTGACGTATCAACCTGTCCGACCAAAGCAAGCACCGGCACTTTATCTCTTTTCGCATCATAAAGGCCGTTTAATAAGTGAACCCCTCCAGGCCCGGCAATCGAAGAACAAACGCCCAGCCTCCCCGTCAGCTTCGCATAAGCGGCAGCGGCAAGGGCTCCCGTCTCTTCATGACGGATCTGGATGTACTTCAGACCGTCTTCATCCTTGCGTAATTCTTCCATCAATTCATTGATGGAATCCCCGGGCATGCCATACAGATGGCTCACACCCCATTCTTTCAGTATTTCCACCACTTTATTTCCCGCTGTTTGATTCCCCATCATCCCTGCTCCTCCTGTTTTCACAAATTTTCACAATTCCTTAATCTCTACCCCTCTTCTTATTTACTTCAAACCTTTCCCGCTCCTGCCCTCTTCGCTATAGAAAAAGCCTCTCCCGTATCGGGAAAGGCTTAGCGGTTGTCTACCGGCTCGGGATACAAATCATGCTGAAACAGCCGGTTTTCTGCAAGCTGCTCGTATTTAGTGCCTGCTCTGCCGTAGTTTACAAATGGATCAATCGAAATACCTCCGCGCGGAGTGAATTTACCCCATATCTCCAGATAACGGGGGTTCATCAGCTCTACGAGGTCGTTTACGATTGTATTAATCGAATCTTCATGAAAGCCCCCGTGATTCCTGAAGCTGAACAAATACAATTTCAGCGATTTGCTTTCCACCATTTTTTCGTCCGGAATGTAGCTGATATACAGTGTGCCAAAATCCGGCTGCCCCGTTTTTGGACAGAGTGTGGTAAATTCCGGACAGTTGAATTTCACAAAGTAATCCCGGTACGGGTGGGTGTTTTCAAATACTTCAAGCAGAGAAGGGTCATATTCAAATGTATACGCCGTTTTTTCGCTTCCCAGCTGATCTAACTGCTCAATATCGTCTCTTTCCGGCACGTTCTTTTCCTCCTTATACTCCCTGTTTGTTTCCCCAAAGCAGCGTATGCAGCTGCGGCAGCACCCGCACTCCGTTCAAACGCTCCTCCTGCAGAACTTTTTCTGTAAGCCATTCGTATTTAGCAAGCAGATGATCTCTCAGTTTCTCTACCTGCGGCGTTACGGTATCGGCATTTCCCACCTGCAGATACATTGTTACAGTCGGGTAACGCTCATGTACCTCCATCGCGTAATTCAGATCGCTTTCATCAAAAACGACTACCTTCAGACTGACCTCTTTTTCCCTGCGCGGACGCAGTTCTTCCATATAATAATCCAGCCTGGCCCAATCCGTTTTCATCAACGAACTCGGCGGCTTCGGGGAAACTGTTACCTCATCGATTTCCTTCACCCAGTCATTCCAGATCGATCCCTGCGTTTCAATCGCTGTCTCGACACCGTGTTCCTGTAAAAGCGCTACAAGTTCTCCGAGACCGGGATGCATAGAGGGGTTGCCTCCGGAAATAGTAACATGGTTAAAGCTTCTGCCGCCGGCTTCTTTTAATTTTTCATAAATGGCTTCCGCACTCATCGCTACAGCTTTTTGTGATCCGTCCCATGTAAAGGCAGAATCACACCAGGAGCACCGGTAGTCACAGCCGCCGGTGCGCACAAACATCGTTTTCCGTCCGATAACCATGCCTTCGCCCTGGATCGTCGGACCGAATATTTCCAGTACAGGTGTTGGTTTCATTTAGGCAAAGTCCTCCTCTTTGGGCCGGAACACTGCATAGCTTGTCGGAGTCTCCCTGACGAGTACCTGCAGGCATTTAGGTTTATTCGACGTTTCATCGAGCTTCTGCTGCACTGTTTTCCATATCACCTGTGCGACTACTTCCGTCGTGGGGTAAGCAGCCTCAGTTTCTTCACTGGCAAACTCGGGGTGGTCATTCAGCAGAGTGTGGTCATAGCGTTTATGGATCCATTTTTTTAAAACGGTAAAATCAATTAAAAACCCGTTCCGGTTCAATTCATCACCGGCAACTGTCACGTTGATCGTATAGGTGTGTCCATGCACCCGGCGGCACTTTCCCGCTTCTTCAGAAGGAATATAGTGTGCCGCACTTAAATGCATATCCTTATTTAATTCGTACCGGTAGTTGTGCGGCCACTGTGGATAATACGAATAAATCATAATTCTTTCCTTTCTTTTTGTTCCATATACTGCTCATAGCCTGCATGGCGCAGTTTACAGGCTGGGCATTCCCCGCAGCCGTCCCCCGGTATGCCATGATAGCAGGTGAGCGTTTCATTCTTCACATATTCAAGCTTCCCGAGCTGGTCGGCAAGTCCCCAGGTTTCTTTTTTATCGAGCCACATTAAAGGTGTATGCAGCACGAACTCTTTTCCGATAGCCAGATTCAGCGACACATTCAGTGATTTCACAAATACATCCCGGCAGTCCGGGTATCCGCTGTAATCTGTCTCACATACGCCTGTCACAATGTGCTTTGCCTTTTTCTGCGAAGCAAGAATCGTTGCAAAAGAAAAGAACAACAGATTTCTCCCCTCCACAAACGTAGAAGGAAGTTCTCCGTCTTCTCCAGCCTCTACTTCAATATCGTCGCGAGTCAGCGCGTTCGGTGCCAGCTGACTTAAAAGTCTCATATCCAGTACATGGTGCTCAACATTTATATCCTCAGCAATTCGTTTTGCTACTTCTATTTCTTCATCGTGCCGTTGTCCATAAGAAAAAGTTACAGCAATCACCTCTTCAAATTGTTCCAGTGCCCAGAACAAACAAGTAGTACTGTCCTGCCCTCCACTAAAAACAACGACCGCTTTATCATTTTGAAAACCCAATTGTTATTCCTTCTTTCCACCAAAACATTTCACAGCGCTCCCATTATAACATCTTTTTCCGACTGTGCCTCTGCTCACGCTTACCTCGAAAAAACCCGTGAACAGTAAAGGTCACGAGTCTTTTGAATCGTTATTTTTCATTTCAGCTATGTATGGCGCAACGTTATTCGTTTTCCTGATCCAAAAAGGCATGACTTCCCATCGCATTCCGCTGCCCCTGATATTTGCCCGCATAAGGGACGCCGGCTTTTTGATCCATTTCAGCAAAAACGAGCTGGGCGAGCCGCCTTCCGGACGTTAAACGAATAGGCAGGCGGTTGGCATTATAAAGCTCAAGCGTAATTTCCCCTTCAAACCCCGGGTCCACCCAGCCTGCATTTTGAATAAAAAGTCCCATCCGCCCGATAGAGCTTCTTCCTTCCACAAAGGCCGTAATATGCTGGGGAAGTCTGATGTATTCTTTTGTAGTCGCAAGTAGAAATGAATGCGGGGGAATAATTACCTCATCGCTTTCAAATTCCACATACTTCGCGGGCCGGTCCAGTTGAATGGATTCGATAGCGTTTTCGTCGATTTTTAGAAAATGGGTGCCAAGACGAATGTCCACCGATGCCGGCTGGATCTGATGGTCCTCTAATGGATCGATACTAAGATCGCCCTGGTCCATCATTGAACGGATTGTTCGGTCGGAAAGTATCACCAGCTCTGCCTCCTTCGCTTTTCTTTTCTTTCCCAGTATAAAGAACAATGCAGAAAAACGCCAACACCGTGAAGACCGGCAGCGACTTTTCCTGATTTATCATTCCAAGAAAAGAGCACCCTTCGGGCAAAGCCCAAAGGGTGCTGATATAAATCTTTATTCAAATTCAAGCTCTAATTTATAGCCTTGTTCGAATAATACTTTCCCGTCTTTATATTCGCTCATTAATTCTTTATAAGCCCCTGTCCATTCCTGAAAAGCTTTTTCGTCATGCATATCCAGGGAGTCATCAATTTTTTGCAGAAGCCGCTCTCTGTTAAATTCAAACACAGCATACTCCATCATCATTTGAGCATATAAAGACTGAAGAATCTGCCTTGAAGGTCTTCTACCATTTTGAATTGGTTTCACTTTTTTCATAAAATGCTGCTCATGAGTTGGATGTAACATATTCGCCGAACCCCCTGTTCTTATTGCAGCACCCGCCGGGCGCTGATCTTTTTTAAAGCGGGCGACGCGCGCATGGCCTCCCAATGCCTATCTATTGATTGCCAATAATTTTGTGTGTACTGCACTATACCCACCTTTGATGACAGTAAAACTAATTGACCGACAATTCCAAAGAGAATAACAACTTATTGTATCCGCTTACATAATTTCATTATAGACCATTTCCTGCAAAAATTCGAGTTATACAATTCAAAAAATTCGAAGCAAATGAAAAATCTTATTGAAAAACGGGAACCTGTATTCGTATAATGAACTTAATCATGCAACGCAGGGAGGCAGAATAGAAATGGCTATAACAGAGAAAGAGCATATCGTTATCCATTATGCTGTTCTTCTTCCGATTGTAAAAAAAGTACTTATGCTCGATACCCGGGCGCTTAAATCTTCTGACGTCCGCCTGATGGAGCCCTACGAACGGTTATTTCAACAGGCTTTCGACACTCTTGGGCACGACCTCGATCAGCTGCGCCTCTATATGAATAAAAAGAATATACAGGTCGTTTTTGAAGAAAATGACGGTGTTTTCACACACTACGTGTATTATCTTAACAGCGGCTCGGGCCGGACCTCCCATTTAAACGCCAATTTAAAAAAGCAGACAGAGCGCTGCCTTCATCTTTATTTCTCCGGCCGTTCCGCTTTAACAGACGACGAAGTCCTTCATCCGGCTCCCGTTTGACAAATCAAGGCTGCGGCGGTACATTAACGTTACAATTAAAGGAAAACGACCACAAGCTTCAGACAAAGGAGAACGCCGTGTGAAAAAACAATTTGCCGTTATCGGTCTCGGGCGATTCGGTGTCAGCGTCAGTACAGAATTGTACAAGCTCGGTCATGACGTACTGGCCATTGACAATAATGAAGAAAAACTCGACGACATTACCAATCATTCTACGTACAGCGCCGTCGCAGACGGCACAGATGAAAAAGAACTGAGGAACCTGGGGATTACAAATTTTGATCACGTGATTGTCGCTATTGGTGATGATCTTCAGGCAAGCATTTTATGCACCCTCTTATTAAAGGAAATGGACATCCCTTCGGTATGGGTCAAAGCGCAAAACTTTCACCACCACAAGGTTCTCGATAAAATTGGGGCAGATAAAATTATCCACCCGGAGCATGACATGGGTAACCGTATTGCTCAGCATCTCGTTTCTGACCGTGTCATTGACTATATTGAACTCTCCGCAGAATATTCCATTATAGAAATTACCGTGCCAACATCCATGCATAAAAAAACCCTCGCCCAGCTCGATATCCGGGCCAAATTCGGCGTTACCGTTCTCGGCATCCGCCGCGGCAAAGAGGTTAATATATCACCCACAGCCCAGGACCGCCTCTTCAAAGAAGACGTGCTTATTGCTATCGGTCACAATAACGACCTGCGGCGCTTTGAAGAGACAAACTAACCTTCAGGGTATGAAAAGAAGCAGCAGTCCCATTTCAACGGGGCTGCTGCTTTATTATGTATAATTGGTTTCCTGGATGATTGACGAATGTCACCGTGACCGGGGCAAGCACGATGATATCTTTTCTTAAGAAAAAGAAATCGGCGGCTGATTCTTTGCCGTTGAAGCTGCAAACAGGGCATGAAGCATTTCCTTGTTCACGGTGAGGTCTTTGACCGTATACTTATCGAGCACCGACAAATACGCTTTCAGAGCCTCACCCAAAATACCCTGTAGCCGGCATCTGCCTGCTAAAATGCACTGGTTCGATTCTGGATCAAAGCATTCCACCAACGTCAGATTATCTTCTGTCTGCCTTACAAGCCAGCCAATGTTGATTTCTTCCGGTTCCTTGGCCAAACGAATTCCTCCGTTCCTGCCCTTCACCGTGTGAATGACGCCAAGCTTCGACAGCTCATGCCCAACCTTAGTCAGATGGTTGTACGAGATGGAGTATGCAGTCGATATTTGTTTAATACTATGCAGGGACTCGTCTTCATCATGAGCGGCCAAATACATTACCATCCGTAATGCATAATCCGTATAGGTTGTTAACTGCAAAGCCCTCGCTCCTTTTCATCCAGGATAGTGATAGTTTATCACACCCTGTAAATGTTAATCTAATTAACTGCCCACGAAAAAGAAGAGACAGCGTCTCCTCTTTTTTTCATTATTCTTTTTAGGAAAACCCGTCCCTAAATGCTCTGGATGAGCGACGAAGCTACTGTGAAATAAATCAGCAGGCTGATAATATCAGTGAGCGTTGTGATAAACGGTCCTGAAGCAATGGCAGGGTCGAGCTTCAGTTTATTGATTACAAGCGGTACCAGTGTACCGATAACACTGGCCACTCCAAGTGAAATCATGATGGAAAAACCGACAATTACTCCTATAAGGGGCTCGCCATAAAAAAGATACAATAAGATCGTAATCACAATTCCTGAGGCCACCCCAATCATAATCCCCGTGGAAAACTCCCGGCTGATCGTACGCCACAGTCCTTTTCGTTCAATGTTTCCCGTTGCAAGCGCACGCACGGACACAGCAAGCGACTGGGTGCCCGTATTTCCGGCTGAACCCATAATCATCGGAATAAACGCGGCAAGCAGAACGACACTCTCTAGGGTACTTTCAAACCAGCCGATTACCTGGGCTGTAAACAGCCCTAAAAACATCAGCAGGATAATCCAGGGAGCACGAAGTCTGGCTGCTTTAAATGCATTAACACTCACATCCGTGGAACCACGGGACCCGGAGATTTCTCCAATGTCCTCCGAAGCTTCTTCTGCAAGCACATCGAGGGCATCATCCACGGTTACAATCCCCGCAAGCCTCCCTTCACTGTCTATAACAGGAGTGGCCAGAAAATCATACTTCTGTATCAGCTGGGCGACCTCTTCCTGGTCATCATCTACATGGACGGACACGACACGGCTGCTCATTACCTCAGAAACCGTGCGGTCTGAGTCCGCTACAATCAAGTCCCGGATGGAAGCGACACCCGCCAGCTTCTCCTCTTCATCCACTACATACAGGTAATAAATCGTTTCTGCATCCGGGCCCTCCCGCCGGAGGTGGTCAATCACTTCATCGATTGTATCCGTTGCTTTGATGGAAACAAATTCTTTTGTCATGATGGCTCCGGCCGTTTTATCTTCGTAGGCGAGCAGCTCCCGGACGTCATTGGCGTCCTCCTGATCCATCGCCTGCAGAATATGCGTCATCTGCCTCGGCTCAAGCTCCCCCAGAAAGTCGGCAACATCATCGGCATACATATTATTGTATACTTCGGCAGCATACTGATCGTTCAGCTGCAGAGCTACTTCTTTTTGCACTTCGGGTTCAAAGCTGTCAAATACTTCAGCGAATTCTTCCGGGGACAAAAACTTGTACACCACTTCCCGTTCTTCATCAAGCTCAAGAAAAACTTCTGCCTGGTCCGCAGGGTGCAAATCCAAAAACAATTCACGAAACGCTTCTATGCGCTCCTGCTGCAGAGACTCCGCTATTAATTTCACGAACTCCTCCCGTGCCTGTTCGTTTAATTTCTCCATCCTTTTTCCTCCTCTCCAGGCCAGACAGGCAGCTGTACTTCTTCCGTCTGACACTTACTTCAAACAAAAAACGCCTTCCACCGTTGGGAAGACGTGCATAATCAGCCAGTCATCGTATATGCCCGTTCTGTTCCCCTTCGTCGAGCTTTAGCACTGCATAGCGTAGGAATATATTATCCAGCTTCATTAGAAAACACCTTAATTCGATGGATTCTGTTGACCCATTGGCGTCTTTAGACATTTTTGGGCAGAAGCTTGTTTCTACACAGGAGCCTCACCTAACGAGATTATAAATAGCAGTAACGTTGAATATAACGTTACGCCCTTTTTTTGTCAACGCAGGGAGCACCCTTGCCTACTGGATATATTCCCTTTTCTGCCGATATAAAAATAGAGATTTTGACTTTTACGGACAGGATGTTCTACTATGCGAAACGTATACTTGTTTTTTATGATTACTTTCCTGCTTACATGCTTCCTATCTCTCGGCGGTCTCTTTTATTATTATTACACTATAACTGCCGGACCAAAAGAGAAAATCACCTCGGAAACAGCGCCGGAGGACCCTTCTACTGTTTCCGGACCGCAGATTATTCTAATAGCGGGAACAGATAAAGAAGAAACAGGTTCCCGTGCTGATGTAATTATGATTATCTCTATCCATTCCGGGAACGAGTCCACGCTGCTTTTTAATATTCCAAGAGACACTAAGGTTTCTATTCCAGGAAGAGACAGTATGGATAAAATAAATCATGCCTACAGCTATGGAGGCATGCCCTTACTAGAGAAAACAGCAGAAGAGTTTCTGGACACCTCCATCGATTTTACCGTCGAAGCCGATATGGAAGGATTCCGGGAGGTGGTTGATGCTTACGGCGGGGTTACGGTGCAAAACGATTTGGAGTTCGTCAAGGACGAAGGAGAGCCTTTCACCTACACGAAGGGAAATCTTCATTTAAATGGCGAGCAGGCCTTATATTACGTTCGCATGCGCAAGCAGGATCCGCGGGGCGATCTGGGGCGGAATATCCGCCAGCAGCAGGTCCTCGAAGCACTTCTTGAAAAAGCAAAAAGCCCGGCGACTCTCCGTAAAGCGGAAGAACTGCTTTACGCCCTCGGTGACCACGTACACACCGATATGACGTTTCAGGATATCCGCAGCTTTTCTTACCACTATACTCCGGCCCTCACCCAGATCCAGACGACTGAAATTCATGGAGCTTCCGCTGAAGAGAATGGGGTAAGCTATTATCTCGTTTCTTCGGAAGAGCAAGAGAAAGCACAGCTCCGTCTGGAGCGTCACCAGGCTGGCAAAAGCTACTGACATTCCGACCCGACGGTTCAGAATGTTATTCCTGGAGAGCTTCACTTCGTTTCCAGATAAGAAAGGAGACCGCATTGTATCCGGCATGGGCAGCCGCAGCCCCCCACAGCGTTCCCTGCCATAAAAGCAGGCCGCCGAGCAGAAGGCCCAGGATAAAAATCCATGCATGAATCAGCTGCTGACCGGCGTATTGAGGCACATGCACCAGCATGAAAATAAATGAAGTAACGCATAAAGCAAAGATGTCCGGCAGTACAAGCACCAGTGTTCCAAGCACTGCTGCCCGAAACAATATTTCCTCTGATACCGCCGCTCCAGCTGTTACAGCCCAAAAGCTTCCCCGCTGGCGGATCAGTTCTTTTAAAAGGTCGGTATATGTATTGTCCGGCACGGCAAACCACTGCTTTTTGTATGCCCCCCAGGCGAAAAATCCTGCCGCTATTCCCATGCAGGCTCCGGTGAGACTATCGGCTGCAGCTGTATTAAAGGAAAATAAGCTGTTTATGTATATTAAAGTTTCCCCCTGAAACACAGCAGCAATGATAACAATACCAGCTGCAAACAGCAGGAAAAAGTTTAACCATAGGGCGCGCCCGGAAATCCGGGGTCCTGAACTGTTTATCATGGCTGCTGCCTCCCCTGTGGTTATTATGTAAAAACAGCCGGCTGTGCGGGGCCGGCTGCTTGCTTTCCTTCTTATAATTCGTTGAGCGCTGCAATAATTTCCTGGTCGCCGCTGATCAGATCAAACTTTTTGCGGATAGTACCAGGCGTGTCCAAGGATGCGGCGATCACTTTAGCCACATCAGCACGTGGAATTTCGCCTTTTTCATTCAGTTTTTGTTTTAGCTGTACAGTGCCGCTCGGATCATCGTTTGTGAGCACTCCCGGCCGTACAATGGTATAATCAAGGCCGCTTTCTTCGAGGTAATCATCGGCTACACGCTTAGCAATAAAGTAATGGCGCATCTTTTCCGGGCCGTTTTCCGGCTCATCCGTATTCATCGAACTTACCTGAATGAAGCGTTTCACCCCATGGGCTTTGGAGGCTTCTACCGATTTTCTCGACCCCCACAGGTCAATAATGGTGGTTTTATCCGGTCCTGTGTGGCCGCCTGACCCAGCAGCAAAGACTGCTGCGTCTTTACCGGCAAACGCATCGGAAATATCTCCTTCGAGATCACGGACTACCGTTTCGTCCGCCCCAAGGCTTTTCAGTTCTTCAGATTGTTCTTCTTTTCTAATTAGCGCCGTTACGTGGTGATCCGTTTCCTTCAATTCCTCCACCAGGTGGCGTGCAATTTTTCCGTTTGCTCCAATTACCAGTACGTTCATTGTAAATCCTCCTTCGTTTAACATTCCATGGTGATATTCCCATAACCTTCGTAAAATAAACACAGCCCCCTTCCCCCCTTTTACTTCGGCACGTCAATATATACGGTGAAAGGAGGTGAGACACAATGGCTCAATTAACAAAAACTGATCTTTCCTTTGAATTTTATTTAGGACCTGGCGAAGACGGCAGCGGCGACTACAAACGAAAAACATTCCGCAGCATAAACCCTGAAATTTCAGACGATGACCTGCAGGAAATTGCGGATGGTATTGCCGCCCTTCAGCCGTACGTTGTACAAAGCGTGCAGCGCAACAACGAGTACACCATGCAGGCTCCGGCCCCGTTGTAAAACTGACAGTAATTTTAAGTACAGGAGGTGAAGATGATGAGCAAGCAACTGCAGCTGCGTTTTGAAAGTGATTTCGGCAAAGCTACTACTCTTTCTATCGAAAACCCGGCAGAGCCGGTGGATGAAACAGCAGTAGAGGCATTAATGGACACCATTATTGCTAAGGAAGCCTTTTTCACAAGCGATGGCATTGTTACTAAAAAAGTGTATGCAAGAGTTGTAGAACGAAACGTAGACACTATCTGGGAAACCAATTAATCCGATTCCCTCAGCCTCTTCGGCTGGGGGATTCTTTATAAAGGAGGCTATTTCATGGACGAATGGATACAGCTGGCCGGAGACCAGGGAGCGGCTGTTGCGCTTGCCTTTTTTCTTGTTTACAGGATGGAGCGTAAACTCGATACGCTCATCTGGGCCGTACAAAGGCAGAGCGAACAGCTTTTCTCGTCTTCGAGAAGAGCTAAAACACCAAAGGATTCCATGCATATCAAGAAACCATAAACAAAAGCCAGCCGGATTTCGGCTGGCTTTACTGATTTTTGTGGTGGGCAAAGAAGTAATTTTTCGAATGATAGCGTACACTCATTACGATACCCAAAATAAACATGGTCCCGACAAGCGAGCTTCCTCCGTAGCTGAGCAGCGGAAGCGTAAATCCGGTGACCGGCAGAAGGCCAAGGCTTTGTCCGATATTTTGAAATATCTGGAAAGCAAACAACCCAATCACACCTGCACAGATGTATTTGCCGTAAGCGTTATGCGACCGCATGCTGATCAGAAGAATTTGATACAGGAGCACAAAATAAAGGGTGATGACCATCGCACCGCCCAGAAAACCGTGAACAGAGCTGATAACAGCAAAAATGAAATCCGTATGGGCCTCCGGGATATACACCTGGGCCCCGTCGTTGCCAAACAGCCTTCCGGATCCGATAGCAGTCAATGCTCTTGCTGTTTGAAAGCCAGCGTCCTGGTTCTCAAATGGATTCAGCCATCCCTGGATTCTGCTTACCTGATAAGGATCCATATTGGAAAATACAAACCGCTCCATCAAATTAGGAAACTGAAAAAAAGAAATGACAAATCCAAGTATTGCTAAAAGTGGTCCGCCGATAGCTACTGCCAATATTTTATAGGAGATCCCCGAAACCACCAGAAGAGAAACAAAAATAGCTCCTACGAGCATGACACTGCCCATGTCCGGCTGTGTTGCCAGAAGAAGAATGACAGGGAGGGTCGGCAGAAACATTTTCCCTATAAGTATAAAATCAGAGCGCATGTTTTTGCTCCCGCTGTACTCTGTATGGTGATTATAAATGATGGCGCTGAGCGTCAAAATCAGAAAAATTCTCATAAATTCTGCCGGCTGAAACTGGCCGAGACCGGGGATTACATACCATGACTGCGCCCCGTTAATCACCGGGGCAATGCTTGACGGGGCAACCAGCAGCCCTGCTAAAAGAGCCAGTCCAAAAGCATATAAAAACCAGTGCAGTATCAGATAATACTCAAAATCAAAATGTATAACTACCATCATAATAGCAAAAGCCAGCACGAAAAAGATAATCTGCTGGATCATAAAATTGCCTTCGTATTGTTCGAGCTGCTGAGCCTGAAAAATATAGAAACAGCTGACTACTGCGAACAAAAACAATACAAACATCATGTTGATATCATACTGCTTTTCTTCGGTTGATTGATGTAAACTCATGGAAGCATGTCCCCATTATATAAAATTTCGAACGCACGCTGCCTGGCGCCGCTGTTAACATCATACCTTGTTCTATCTGCGGCGTACAGTCCTGAGAATATATTTTCACTATCGGCTCCCTTCTCTAATTTGCGTTTCACGCATAAGAAAAGGACTCTTACTCCTATATTAAAGGAGAACAGCCCTTGAAATCAAACAGACGCCGTTTCCAAAGATTCAGCTACTGCATGCACATTTAAAAGAGTAAATACGCGGCTTTCTTTTTTGATCACGTTTTTTAAATACATCTGCTCTTCTTTCGACGCCGCCTGAGGAGGCGCGCCGATTTCACTTTCAAACACATCCATCACATCGTTTGCCGCGTCAACTATAAGACCGGCGTGATTGCCTTCAAGAGCTAAAATTAAAATCCGGGTTTCTTCTGTATACGGAACTTCTTCATAGGAAAGTCTCTTTCGAAGATCAATAATCGGAATAATGACACCCCGCAAATTAATGACGCCGCGTATACTTTTTTCAGCATTTGGTATACGGGTGAAATTCTGCATCCGTTCAATCGACTGGACATGATTTACTTCCACACCGTATTCTTCGGCCTCCAACCGAAATATAATGACTTTTTTTACCGCATTTTCTTCCGTCACAATCCTTCCTCCTTACAATAGGGCATTTGTGTCTACAATTAATGCTACATTACCGTCCCCGAGAATTGTCGCTCCTGATATGGCGCGCACGTCCCGAAGGTAATGGCCGAGTGATTTCAATACGACGTCCTGCTGGCCAATAAAGCTGTCGACAACCAGAGCGGCCATCTTTTCTCCTTTATGCACGACTACGACCGAATAATTTTCACGGTCCCACTCCCGCTCCACCGGGACTTCAAATACATCCTCCAAAAACATCACCGGAATAATATTTCCGCGAAAATCGATCATTTTCCGTTTGTGCACATAAAAAATGCTGCTGCTCTTAATACTTGCTGTCTCCACTATAGAAGTAAGCGGCAGTCCGTAGTGCTCTTCCCCCACATCCACAAGCATCACATCAATAATCGACAGGGTCAGGGGAAGCTGAATGCTGAATTTGGTTCCTCTTCCTTTTTCAGAATGTACACTGATGACGCCGC
The DNA here is from genome assembly GCF_054971385.1 of Marinococcus tarijensis. NCBI lineage: Bacteria > Bacillati > Bacillota > Bacilli > Caryophanales > Bacillaceae > Marinococcus > Marinococcus tarijensis. The sequence goes on from NZ_JBQOJA010000003.1 coordinate 50,960, forward strand.
CGAGTGATTCAAACGTATTTTTTACTACATCCAGACCGACTCCACGTCCTGACAGGTCAGTCACTTCATCAACCGTGCTGAACCCTGCTGAAAAGATGAACTGATGCACATCGTAATCCGTCAGCGTATCAGCGTCCTCGGCAGCTATTACTTCATTTTCCACGGCCTTTTTGAGCACACGTTCACGGTCGATTCCGCCGCCGTCATCCTCAATTTCAATATACACATGATTGCCGCTGTGATAAGCACGAAGCTCGACGTGACCCTCTTCCGCTTTGCCATTCTGCTTTCTCTTGTCGGGCATTTCAATTCCATGATCGATCGAATTTCTTATAAGATGGACAAGGGGATCCCCAATTTCATCAATAATCGAACGATCCAGTTCCGTCTCTGCACCAATGACTTCGAGCTCGATCTTTTTGCCAAGGTCTCTCGACAGACTGCGCACCATTTTCGGGAAACGACTGAACACCTGATCCACCGGCACCATCCGCATATGTAAAATAATTTCCTGCAGACTCCCGGTCGTCCGTGACATTCTTTCCATTGTTTCTGTCAGTTCGCTGCTTCGTATTTCCTCCGATATACGCTCAAGGCGTCCCCGGTCGATAACCAGCTCTTCAAAAAGATTCATCAATTTATCCAGCCGGTCGATATTGACCCGGATGGTTTTATTCGTTTCTGTACGCTTACGTTCCAGCGAACTGGTTTCTTTTACTTCCGGAACTGGTGCTTCTCCCGGGCTTTCCTGGGTTTCTGTGCTGACCGTTATTTCAATTTCCTCTGCCACCACTGCTTCAATTTCCGAAATTGAAGCCACCCGGTTGATCAGATCTTCTTTTGCAGCGGTCGTTACTACTGCTGCGATAAATTCGTTATCAAATCGCTCCGCTTCAATATCTGAAGCCTCCGGCACTGATTTAATAACGTGGCCGTCTGCTTCAAGAGCTTCAAATACCATGTAGGCACGTGCTGCTTTTAGCACGGCATTCTCCTCAAGGGTCACCCGCACTGTATATGCCTGCATACCACTTTCTACGGACTGGGCGATCACTGCCCGGTCGTATTCATTCCAATCCATGTTGATGCCATTCTTTTCCTTTGTTCCCTGCTCTGCACCGGTCCGGGTGCTTTGACCAAGCAGCTTTGCCGTAATAGCCTTTATATCTTTTTTCCCCTCACCACCGGAAGCAATATCCTCTACAATCTCTTCAGCAACATCTGCTGCCTCAAGCAGTACATCCATCGTTTCTGCATCTGCGAGCCTCGTCTTTTCACGCATTTGGTCGAGAACATTTTCGAGAGCATGCGTAACATTCGTCAAATCCTCATACCCCATCGTGCCAGCCATGCCTTTCATCGTATGGGCCGAACGAAAAATTTCCCCGATGATCGTTTCATCCTGCGGCTGCTTTTCGAGCTCCAGCAGGTGAACGTTAATCGCCTGAATGTGCTCCTGACTTTCTTCAATAAACATATCCAAATATTCTGTATGGCTCATGCCCGTACCTCCGCCTTTTGAACTCAATACTAGTTGATAGTGTGCTGAAGCTTCTTCTCTTTTTATATCGACAGACCGGAGCAGGTATTTGAGATAACAGCCGGTTAAATTTTTTCTTTCAGCCCCTTCTCTGCCTGCAGGTTTGAAAAAAGAACAAAAAAGCCTCCGCTATCAGGCGGAGACTGCATTGTATGCATTTCTAGTTTAAATCAAAATGGTGCCCGTTCACTTCATAAACGACCCATTCTGCCAAATTCGTCGTATGATCAGCAAAACGCTCAATATAACGCCCGATAAAAGACAGCTGAGTAATATCTTCCAGCAGTACTTCATCAGCACTTTGCCGAAGCTGCTTCTGTATAAACAATTTATACTTACTGTCCACGTGATCATCCAAAGAAGCGACTCGTTGGGCATGCATCAGCTCCTGATTGTCATATGCTTCCATCGCCTGGTCAAACATCTGCCTGGAAATTTCCGCCATGTCAATTAACTGATCAATATCTTCGCGGCTTCTGTTTTCACTCAGTCTGGCTGAAGCTTTTGCAATATCCACCGCGATATCTGCCATGCGCTCGAGATCACTGGCCATTTTTAAAGCAACGATGCACCTGCGCAGATCTGTGGCCACCGGCTGCTGCTTGGCAATTGTTAATGTCGCCGCATCCATGATTTTCAATTCCATGGAATTGATATTTTTATCATCAGTAACAATTTCCCGGACAAGTGACTGATTATCATTGGTTTTCAACGCGAGCAGCGACTGCTCGAAAGCATACTTCACATATTTGCCCATGTTGAGTATTTCCTGCTTTAAATACGTCAAGTCCTGCTCATACGCCTTTCGAACGCCCATTATTCAACCTCTTTCTTCCGGATCAGCCGAACCTGCCGGAAATATAATCTTCTGTCTCTTTTTTAGCCGGCGATGAGAAAATTTTGTCTGTCTGATCATGCTCTACAATAACTCCGTTTAAGAAGAAAGCAGTATTGTCTGAAATACGGGCTGCCTGCTGCATATTATGGGTAACAATGACGATCGTATAGTCTTTTTTCAGCTCCTGGACCAGCTCTTCAATCTTCAGGGTAGAAATCGGATCCAGTGCAGAAGTAGGCTCATCCATTAAAATGATGTCAGGTTCAATTGCCAGGCAGCGGGCAATACAAAGACGCTGCTGCTGGCCACCGGAAAGCCCGAAGGCGTTTTCTTTCAGCCGGTCCTTCGTTTCATCCCAGATAGCCGCTTTTCTCAGGCTTCTTTCCACAATCTCATCAAGCGTTTTTTTATCCTTGATGCCATGAATTTTCGGACCGTATATTACATTTTCATAAATCGATTTGGGAAACGGGTTCGGGTTTTGAAACACCATCCCTACTTTAGTACGAAGATATTCGACACTGAAATTCTTTGCAAAAATCTCATTTTCCCGGTATTTAATGGAGCCGTTCGTTTTTACAATCGGATTCATTTCGGTCATCCGGTTTAACGTTTTAATGAATGTCGATTTCCCGCAGCCCGAAGGACCGATAATGGCTGTGACAGACTTTTCCGGAATCTCCATCGAAATGTTCTGCAGCGCGTGGTTATCTGCATACCAGAGATTCAGCTGCTCTACGTTATATGCAAGCGGCGCTTTTTCCTCTGTATTGAAATTGTCGTTTCTCTCTACTGAACGGTTTTCATGCTTAGTCTGCATAGTGTTTCCCCTTCCTTTGGTCCTTATATTAAAAACGTTTTTGGAATTTAGTCCGGATAAATACGGCAATTGAGTTCATGAAAAAGAGCATGAGCAATATAATAATAATTCCTGCCGCCGCAATGTTTTGGAATTCCTCCTGTGGACGTCCGGTCCAGTCATAAATCTGAACTGGCATCGCGGTAAAGTTGGAAAACAGATCTGATGGTGTGGAAGCAACATAGGTCAGTGCACCAATTACCAGAATTGGGGCTGTCTCCCCGATCGCCCGCGAGAGTGCCAGAATAGTTCCTGTCAGTATTCCCGGAAGAGATGTAGGAATAACAATTCTGAAGATTGTCTGCCATTTAGTTGCCCCCATCGCGTAGGAGGCCTGCTTGACGTCTGTCGGAACCGCATTAATAGCCTCCCTGGAGGCCACAACGATAATAGGAAGAACAAGCAGGGACAGGGTCAGTCCCCCGGCAAGAACACTTGCTCCAAACCCCAGCAGACGATTGAATATCGTAAGCCCCAGCAGCCCGAAGACCACAGAAGGCACGCCCGCAAGATTGGAAATATTCGTTTGAAGCAGGTTAGTGAATCTGTTTACCGGGGCATATTCCTCCATATAAACAGCGGTGCCGACTCCTAAAACAAAAGAAAGCGGTGCTGCTACCATCATCAGCCAGATCGTCCCTGCCAGCGCAGCCAGCATCCCTGCATCCTCCGCGTTTCTTGAAGCAAAGTTTACGACGAGACCCCAGTCTAAAAAACCAATTCCTTGAGTGAGTATTCGTATCAGCAATACGAGAAGCATCGCTATGCTAAAAGCCATAGCGGTGAAGCAAAGCCCTTTAAACGCCTTATTCCAAATATGCCTTTTGCCCAGCCGCTGAGTATTTTCTTCGTATGCTTCCTTAGGTGCTGTTGTATCTGCAAATTTCATTTAGTAATCCTCCCGGAATCGTCGAGAAATGTAATGGGCCAACAGGTTCATCGCCAGGGTAAACACAAATAATGTCATACCTACAGCATAAATACTGTAATAAATCGGTGTTCCAAAACCAGCGTCTCCTTTGACCACCTGCACAATGTACGCTGTCATTGTCTGCACTGCTCCTGTCGGGTCAATTCCCATACTCGGGCTTGCACCGCCTGCCACTGACACAATCATCGTTTCACCGACTGCACGTGAAACGCCGAGCACAAAGGAGGCAATGATCCCCGATAAGGCGGCTGGCATAACTACCTTCACCGTGACCTCCATGCGCGTGGCCCCTAAAGCAAAAGCCCCTTCCCGGATCGAATTGGGCACCGAACTCATTGCGTCCTCTGAGAGGCTTGCAATCATTGGAATAATCATAACGCCTACTATAATCCCTGGACTTAATGCGTTAAAAACATCCACACCAGGTATAACGGCCCTTAGAATCGGTGTAACAAACGTAAGAGCAAAAAAACCATACACAATAGTTGGAATACCAGCCAATACTTCTAAAACTGGCTTAACTGTTTTACGGACTTTTTCTGACGCATACTCACTCAAATAAATGGCAGCCCCCAGCCCAAAAGGAATAGATACCATCATGGCAATACCTGCAATCATCAGCGTACCGTTCACTAATGGCCAAATGCCGTACTGCGGCTCTGAAAAGAATGGATACCATTCAGTTGAAGCAAAAAAATCAGCAAACGGCACCCCCCGGAAAAAGGTCACTGTTTCAAACAGTAAAGTGAAGACGATACCTACAGTGGTTAATATCGAAATAATTGCACACGATAAAAAGATAGCCGGCATCAATTTTTCCATAAAGCTTGAAGAGCCGGAGCCTTTTGTTTTCTGTTCGATTCTTTCGCTGATCGAGAGCTTTGAACGATCTTCCATTTTGCTGTCCATCCCCTTAACAGATGATTTCTTTCAGGCAAGTACAAAAGCAAGGAAGTCAAAGCTTCCTCGCTTTTTGCCTTTTACTGCCTTTTATTTACTCTCCGGCCACTTCATCAATTTTTTCTTCGTTTTCTTCATAAGCACTGTCAGGTGCTGCTGCATAGCCTACTTCTTCTGCTAGACCCCCGGCATTCTCATTGGCAAAGCGCACATAAGCCTCTACATCTTCATCATCTGCCACCGAAGAATTTTTGAAGTAAGTAAACAATGGACGTGCCAGTGGATAAGATTCATCAGTGATCGTTTCCGGCGAAGGCTCTACAGCTTCTTCATCGTCATCTGTAACTGGTACAGCTTTTAAGTCGTCTTCGTTTTCACTGTAGTAGGAATACCCAAAGAACCCAATAGCTCCCTGACTTCCTGATACCCCGTTAACGAGAACGTTGTCGTCTTCGGATGTTGAAGCGTTACGGGAAAGATCATCGCCGCCAAGCACGTTCTCCACAAAATAATCGTGCGTACCGGAATCCGTACCTGGAGCATAAAGATCCAACTCTTCGTCCGGCCATTCTTCGTTAATATCGGACCACGTTTCTGCGTCACTGTCATCGGAGTAGATCTGGTCAAGCTGATCATAGGTCAATTCATCCACAAAATCATTTTCGGGATTTACCGCGACAGTGATGCCGTCATAAGCCATCGTAAGTTCAGTGTATTCAATTCCTTCATCCTCGAGAGCCTGCTGCTCCTCTTCTGAAATTTCACGGGAGGCGTTGTTAAGGTCCGTTTCGCCAGCAATGAAACGCTCAAAACCACCACCGGAGCCAGAAACTCCCACCGGCGCGTCTATATCTTCATTTTCTTTACCGAATTCCTCCGATACGGCTTCCATAATTGGAAAGACCGTGGAGGAACCATCAATAGCAATATCTCCGGAACCGCCTTCCTGGCCTGCACTTTCTTCTCCGCTTCCTTCACTGCCGGAGCTTTCTTCCGAGCCGCCGGGCTCTTCTCCCCCTCCGCCGCATGCAGATGCAAATACTGCCATTGAGGCTAATGTTGGAACCAACCATACTGTTTTGAGTTTCAAAGCAACTTCCTCCTCTTTGTTTATGTACTAATGGCAAAGCAACTCTTTTTGCTCCCAATGCTTAGTATAGGACTTAAATGTTAAGAGAAAATAGCTTGATTGTTAAGAATATGTAAAGGCACATGCGGTACCGCTCTCATTTAACCGCAAAAAAATCATTTCCCGGAAGAAATGATTAACTGCCTCAGCTGATATTTATTTTGAGCCCTCCTGCTGCGAGCTCCACGGTTCCTGTGAAAATTCTTTCCGCTTCTCTTTTCAGCTGTGTATGGTCTCCGAAATGAGGCAGGTGGGTTAATATTAATTTACCTGCTTGAGCCCTTTTGGCAAGCTCCGCTGCTTCCTCTGAATTCATGTGGCCGGCAAACGAGCCATCCTGCCCGGCATAAAAGCTGGATTCTGCAATAAGCACGTCCACATGCGCAGCTGCCTGTTCAAGCTCTGGTGTATATGAAGTATCTGCAGTGAAAAACAGGCGGCCGGCAGCTGTTTCAATCCGGAACCCAAAGCACGGTACAGCATGCTTTACCGGTACTGGTGTGATCGTAAAAGGACCGGCGGTAAATGACTCCTCTGCCCGGTATTCTGTCGGCTGTACTGCTTCTTTATAAAACAGGCGCTGGAAGCCTTCTTCATCCTCCCGGTGCGCGTAAACCGCGGTCTCATGCTGCTTTTCCGGCCAAAGGACAGGCTCCAGCAGACGGTAGTACTGAAAAGCTCCGAAATCCCCCACATGATCCTGATGATAGTGGGACAGCAGTACGGCGTCGATGCCGCTAAGCTCTGTATAATGCTGCAGCTGGGAAATCACTCCGCTTCCACAGTCAAGCAAAAGCTGAAAACCATCTTCTTCAAGCAGATAACCGGAAGCTGCTTCCCCGGCTTCCGGAAATGCATGCCAAAAACCAATAATTGTTACCTGCATCTTTCTGACCCCCTTCAATAAAAAAATCCGTTCAAACAGAAAATATCTGTTTGAACGGATACAAGCCTTACGCTTCTTTTGCATAAACGCTCACGCGTTTACGTTTTTTCCCGACACGCTCAAATTTTACAACACCGTCGATTTTGGAGAAAAGAGTATCATCTCCACCTTTACCGACATTGTTGCCAGGGAAAATTTTCGAACCGCGCTGGCGGACGAGGATAGAACCACCGGTTACGTGCTGGCCATCGGCGCGCTTGGTACCCAAACGCTTGGAAATGGAGTCACGACCGTTTTTTGTACTACCTACCCCTTTTTTCTGAGCAAAGAACTGCAGGTCTAATTTCAACATCAACATTCACCTCCTATGCTCTTCAATTGATATAAATTCACCGTACTGATCAGCAATGGTCTCCAAAGAGATAATCATGCCCTCTGCCAAAAGCTGCATTTGACGCTTATCCTCTTCGGTGCTTTCTTCCGGAAGCACACACTGAAAATAACCGCCTTCTGTGCCTAAATCCACTACAGGATCTGTATGGCAGAGAGATGCCATCGCGTTTACAGCCCCAAAAGATACTGCCGAGGCGCCGGCACATACCAAATCATAGCCGTAGGGACCTGATTCAGCATGGCCGGTCATGGTAACAGAACGAATACGCTCTGAGTCATCACGGCTCACAGTGACCCGTATCATAACTACGCGTCAATGCTGTTGATTGTAACTTTTGTGTAAGGCTGACGATGGCCCTGCTTACGGCGGTAGTTTTTACGTTTCTTAAATTTGAAAACGATGATTTTTTTGTTACGGCCCTGTCTTTCTACTTTGCCCGTAACTTTAGCTCCCTCAACAAAAGGAGAACCAACTTTTACATCGTCGCCTCCGACAAATACTACATTGCCGAACGTCACGTTCTCTCCAGCTTCTGCGTCTAATTTTTCAACGAAGATAGTCTGGCCTTCTTCTACTTTTAACTGTTTTCCACCAGTTTCAATAATTGCGTACATCTCTGCACCTCCTAATCACTTAGACTCGCCAATACAGGTGCCTTTCCAGGGCTTAAACCTGTTCTTGTGCGGTTGTAGTTTGGGTGCTTCCAAACAACTAACGTTACAAATAATAGCATATATTAAAAACGAAAGTCAATTCCCCGCTGCTTCATTTGAGCTTTCAAAGCCTGATTTCTTTGTTCCGCCACTTCAAGGCTTCCTGCGTAGCGGACAATAACCTCCTGCTCCTTCGGTTCAGAAACGATAAATAAGCGTCCCGGGGCTATTTGCTGAAGGTCATCATACAATGCCCTGCCCTCCCGGACAAGGAGCCGGTCAGGCACTTCCAGTACGATCGCGTCTACGTCTTCTTCCACCCAGGCCCCGAGCGTTCGTTTTGATCTTTCCACCAGTTCTTTTTCCGATAGTCTCCACCCTTTGCCGTACTCTGTACCGAAGGGCTCGAGCAGGTGTTCCTCGAGACTCTGACGGGAACGCTGACGGGTCACCTCCACAACGCCAAGACGGGAGAAGCCGGCAATCCGGATTTTCTGCGGATCTTCAGCGGCTTTTTCTTCCAATACCTGCATTAAATGCTGCCGGTCTTTTTCTTCATCCATCCGTATAAAGTCAATCATTATCATCCCGGAAAGATTTCTTACACGCAATTGGTGCATTACTTCTCCGGCAGCTTCGAGGTTTGTTTTTACAATCGTGTGCCCGAGATCATGTTTTCCGGTAAATCTTCCCGTATTCACATCTATTGTGATACACATTTCTGTCTTTTCAATCTGCAAAAATCCTCCGCTTTTCAGCCAGGCTACAGGCTTTAAGGCACGCTCGAGATCGACATCCACATTTTCTTTCGAGAAAATATTTTCCGGACGCTCAAAAAGCACAAATTCCGGACGCTTTTCGGGCTCCCATCCGCTGAATTGTGCTTTTGCCGTCTCCATCGCTTCTCTTGTATCCACAGCGACTCTTTTCACATATTCCATAGGAGCATATGCCAGACATTTTGTTAAAAAGTGCTCCTCCTGTGATACTTTCCCCGGAGAGGACAGCTTTTCTCCCCGAAGAACCATATCCTGCCACAGGCTCTGCAGCTGGGAGACCTCCTTCTTTATCACATCCAGCGACTGTGACGTTCCCTCCGTACGCACAATCAGGCCGTCTCCATTCAATGGCAGCGCCTTTTCCTGTTCAAGCCATTCTTCCTTCACGGCTGCCTCCACCTTCTGTGAAATAAACAGGCCCGGCTCATCCGGCAGATACACACAGTATTTTCCCGGCAGTGACAAATTCTCTTTAAGCTTGGCACCCTTGCTGGCCGTTTCTTCTTTTACGACCTGAACAAATAAATATTCGCCCTTTTTGATAAAATCCTTAATTCCCCTCTGCCTTTTTTCAGCAAGCGGCTCTTTCAGCAGCCGGTACGACATAATATTATCCCGGTGCAGGTACCCTTTTTTCCCTTTGCCGATATCTATAAATGCAGCATCCATGCCCGGCAGTACATCCACTACTCTTCCTTTATAGATGTCTCCGGCTGCCGTGTCATCCATTGCCGACTCAAAAAAGAACTCTGTCACTCTTCCATTATGTTTCAGGGCCGCTCTTGCTTCCCCGGCTTTCATATTTGCAATTAATTCCATCGAACGTTCCTCCAGTGGCACATTTCTTTCCAAAAGGAAAAAACTGCCACTATCAAGTGGCAGCCATTCAGTTAGACTTATTTTCTTCTCTGACCTTAGCCTTTTCATGAAGCAGGGCAATCTGCGTGGTAAGCCGCTTCAACTCCTGTTCGGAAGCCGCTTCCTGCATTTGTTTATTTAAAAGAGCCAGTTTTTGGCGTTCTTCATCGGAAAGATAAGGGTGCTTTTCTATAACAGTCATCAGTGATTCCTCCTTCGCGCATTCGGATAGATACTCGAAGCCTTTCATTCTGCAAAAACCTTTATAAGAAAGACAGGCGATTCGGGAATCAACTTCAAAACAGCATGCCCTTTCACTGCTATTATACCACGCAGGTCTTAAAGAAAACAAAATTGACTCATCTGCACAAAAAGGACAGGAAGCATACTCCCCGTCCTCAGCCTGTTACGATTTTATTCCGAATAAACTTTTCACCTTGGAGAAAAAGCTTTTCTTTTCTTCCACTGCCATCAGCGGCACCGATTCCCCGAGCAGCCGGCGGGCAATGTTACGATACCCAAGCGAAGCCCTGCTGTTTGGATTCATCGCAATCGGCTCCCCTTTATGTGCTGCTTTTAACACATGCTCTTCGTCTACAATCATGCCGAGCAGATCCACTGCGAGTGTAGCTACGACGTCTTCCACATCCAGTACGTTGCCTTCCCGTGAAAGATCACTCCGCACCCGGTTCACTACCAGCTTTGGCGGTTCAATATCTTCGTTTTCAAGCAAACCGATGATCCGGTCAGCATCTCTCACGGCTGCCGTATCCGGAGTGGTAACAACGATCGCTTTGTCCGCGCCGGACACAGCGTTTTTAAATCCCTGCTCAATACCGGCCGGGCAATCGATAAGAATAAAATCGTATTCCGGGCGGAGCGTTTCCACGATTTCCTCCATTTGTTCGGGATTCACCGCAGATTTATCCTTTGTCTGTGCTGCCGGCAGCAAATGCAGGCAGTCGAACCTTTTATCACGGATTAATGCCTGCTGCACCTTGCAGCGTCCTTCCGCAGCATCCACCAGATCGTAAATAATCCGGTTTTCCAGACCCATAACGACATCCAAATTCCGGAGTCCGATATCTGTATCAATCAAACATACTTTCTGTCCCTGCAGTGCAAGTGCTGTACCGATGTTGGCAGAAGTCGTGGTTTTCCCGACTCCGCCTTTTCCGGATGTAATTACTATTGCCTCTCCCACCAACGGTTCCTCCTTTCAGACCTTACATGCTTCTCAATCCGGCTAACGGTGTCCGGAAGTTGTTTTCGGCCTGACATGCTTATGTATATGAGACCGAGCGTAAATAATGCCCGAGCATTTTTGTTTCCTCAAATGCAATTGCCTTATATTCTTCTCCGGTAACATACGCATACCCCGGTCCTTCAATCGCAGGCTTCTGCTCCTGCTTTTCATGTTTTTCCGGCGCGTAGAAATACGTATCCGAGATAGAAATTTGTTTAGGAATCATCACAGAGGCACAAACCACAGCATGACTTTCTCCCTCTGTGCCGGCTCTCGCTATTCCTTTTAATGCCCCGATAACATAGATGTTACCCGTGGCTTCAACCACTCCGCCAGGATTAACATCGCCGATAATAAGAATATCGCCTGTTTTGCGGAGTACCTGCCCCGAACGGACAATCTGTGTGACGGACGTTACTGTTGCTTTTTCAATTACCTCTTGCGCTTCATCTTTTGTCATCACGTTCGAATGAACTTCATGCACCCGCACTGAACCCGTTTTGTTCAGAACTTCCGTAATTTCTTCTTCGTGACTTTTACTCAAATAACGGTTCCCGGCGTCCACACGGACTTCTACTTGCGGCCCGTTTTCAAACAAACGCTGCTCCCGTTCAATCTTCTTCTTCAATTCCTCAAGAAGTTCATGAAAAGAGCACTGATCATTTAATACAATGGTTAGTCCTTCTTTAGTACCTTTAATCGTTACATAATTTCCATTGTTATTCGTCATATTTTCACCCCTGAACCCTTAAGCGCTCTCCATTCTTAGTAAATGTCGTTCTTTCCATTATACGGTTTCATTTCACAGGAATAAACAGCAAACCACTTCTTTTTTAAAAATTATCGCTGCCTGATTTTTTCTTCGTCTTCAATCCATTCAAAAATACGGCGGAAAGGAACGAGCAGCAGTAAAGCAGCAGCCCCGTTAATAAGCCACGAAGCAATCATCCGCTTCACTAAAAACTCCCCAAAAGAGAGTTCGGCAATGCCCAGCAAAAAATAAATAAAATAAATTAGCAGTTCAAATACGAAAAGCGCACAGAATATGATAAGCCACTGCCATCCATAGCTGTTCCGGACCACTGGCAGAGAGTAGGAGCTCACGTACGCAATAAAGCCGAAGCAGAACGTATAAACACCGAGAATTTGCGTGTACGTGAAATCATAGAGAAACCCAACGAAAATACCTGCCCATACCCCTGCAACCGGGCCACGGTATATGCTGGTCAAAATTACTCCAATAAGCGCAAATCTCGGCATCCACACCCATCCACTTTCATTTTCCTGCGGAAAGAGGATTTCAAACCATGTTCCTTCAATAAGAAATAAACAAAAGATAGCTACGGGGATAAGAAAGCGTGTCATGAGCCCCCGCCGCCTTCTTCACCGACTGGGTCCACGGCTTCTTCCTCTTCGTCCTCCTGCTCCTGGTCTTCTTCGAGCGAAGGAAATTCTTCACTCAGATCTTCAATGTTCCGGTCCAGAACGTTCACATACGTTAAATCACTGAAGTCTGCCGCTGGTTCAATAAGGGCGTTATACGTTAAACCGTATTCATCGGGTTCCACGCTCTCCACTTCCCCGATTGGAATGCCGCTTGGAAACGCTCCGCCCATTCCTGAAGTAACTACCTGCTGACCCTCTTCGATTTCTGCATCACTGCGGATTTTCCGGAGCATAAGGCCATCCCGGTCTTCGTCCCATCCCTCAATGAAAGCATTAACCGTCTCGTCACCGGCCGTCACACTGGCGCTGATACGGTTTGTCCGTTCTCCGTCGGATAATAATTGGACAGTAGAGGAAAATTCGGAAGCCTCTGCCACCCGTCCGATAAGACCTTCATTCGTAACTACAGCCATATCCTGTTCAACACCGTTCTGGGTGCCCTGATTAATACCTATCGTCTGTGTCCAGCGATCAGGGTTCCGGTAAACGACAAGCGCCTGGCGGCTTTCATAGTCGCTCAGCATTTCCTGCGTGTTGGCCGACTCCCGGAGTGTTTCATTTTCCTGACGGGTGTTTTCAAGCTCTGCCGACGTGGCAGCGTATTTTTCCAGCTGCTGCTTGAGGGTTTTATTTTCCTCGTATGTATCCAATAAATTTTCCACAGCTTCGAAGCGATTAGCTGCAAAGTGAGCCGGGCGGCTGATAGTCGATTGAAAAACGCCTACAGAGTCTCTTACAAACTCTTCCGGCCACGGCACCGATTCCCGTTCTCTCATGGAAAACCCTATGAGTATAACAAGAAGAATAATGCTTACCATCAAGATGATTAATCGCTTGTTGTTAAAAAAGTGCGGCATGGTTCCCCACCTACTCTAAAGATAGATTAAGCATTCCGGCCTGAGCGGGATGTAATACCTGCTTTCGAGCGGAACAAATGAATATTTTCTAAAGCGCGTCCTGTACCAAGTGCCACACAGTCCAAAGGCTCCTCCGATACTAATACCGGCATGTTCGTTTCTTCGCTGAGAACCCGGTCAATGTGCCGCAGAAGAGCCCCTCCCCCTGTTAACAGGATACCACGGTCCATAATATCCGCTGCTAATTCCGGAGGAGTCTGTTCAAGTGTACTTTTCACCGTATCAATGATAGTGGAGACCGTATCTTTCAAACATCCAGCAATCTCTTCAGAGGTAATTGTAACTGTTTTTGGAAGCCCGGTCACTACATCTCTTCCGCGGATTTCCATTGTACCATTATCTTCACTTTCTGCGGGAGGAGAAGCAGCACCAACTTCAAGCTTAATGGCTTCCGAGGTGCGCTCTCCCACTATGACGTTGTACGTTTTTCGGATATACTGAATGATTGCTTCATCCATTTCATCTCCGGCAATGCGGATAGATTGACTCGTCACAATTCCACCAAGAGAGATGATAGCCACTTCTGTCGTTCCGCCCCCGATATCAACGACCATGCTCCCTGTAGGCTCCCACACAGGAAGATCGGCTCCAATCGCCGCTGCAAACGGTTCTTCGATCGTATAGGCCTCTCTTGCCCCAGCCTGTTTTGTTGCATCCTCCACGGCCCTCTTTTCAACTGCCGTAATACCTGACGGCACGCATACCATCACGTTTGGCTTTCTCGAGAATATCGAACGTTTTTTAACCGACTGACCAATAAAATATTCCATCATGGTCGCCGTGGTATCAAAATCAGCAATGACGCCGTCTTTCATTGGACGTATTGCTGTAATGTTCCCCGGTGTACGCCCGATCATATTTTGCGCACTGCGGCCTACAGCTTCAATATTTCCCGTATCTGTCCGGATAGCCACCACCGAGGGCTCGCGAAGAATAACACCTTCTCCTCTGGCGTAAACGAGCGTATTTGCCGTACCTAAATCGATCCCCAGGTCTCTCGTTCCAAACATCTATGTTTATCTCCTCTCGTCTTGCAAAATACACGGTCGTTCTTTTCAGCAGGTATGATTCATTAGATCATCTAATGATTTATTATGTTGAATAATGCCTTTTTCGCTACCCTTTGTATTCCGTTATGTAGCGGGCACGTTCAGCGGGCCCTGGATGAACGATTTCATCTTCAGGTTTTCCTCCCATCTGACGCCCGCCCGTTATTATGCATTAAATTAAAGCTGTTCATGCATGCACTATTTTTTATTATACTGAAAAATATTTGAAAAACATAGGGTCAATGCACCTGTTTTTTTTAGGATAGGCTTATTTTCACAACCCCCTGTTTTACATAAACCCCTGTTCTTTCATGCTCTTGAAGCACTGATCGCCAACAATGACATGATCAAGCAGTTCGATTCCGAGCAGCCGGCCGCATTCTGCCACCCGTTTAGTTACCTGAATATCCTCACTGCTCGGAGCCGGATCGCCGGACGGGTGATTATGAAGGCAGATAATTGATGCTGCGGATCGTCGCAGCGCTTCTTTGAACAGTTCCCTTGGGTGGACAATGCTTGAATTCAGACTGCCGATAAATAATGTCTGCTTATGAATAATTTGATTTTTAGTATTCAGACACAGTACGACAAAATGCTCCTGCTGTAAAAATCTCAAGTCTTCCATCATGTATTCTGCTGCGTCTTCAGGTGAACGCACAACGTACCTGTCGGGATATGAATAACGAAAAATGCGCTTTCCCAATTCAAGTGCTGCCTGCAGCTCCAGGGCTTTTGCTTTTCCAATACCCGGAATTTCCATCAGTTCTTCCCGGGTGGCTTCTTTCAGTAACGGCAGAGCATCGAAACGCTCCAGCACCTCGGCAGCCAGCTCCAGCACCGGTGCCTGCTTTGTACCTGTGCGAAGAAGCACCGCCAGCAGTTCCTGTTCCGTCAGTGCCTCTGCTCCTTTTTGTTCCATTTTCTCGCGGGGTCTGAACATTTCTCTCCCATCGGGGATGGCAGTCGTTTTCATCAGTGATCGTCTCCTTTATGTGTGGGGGGGTTAAAACGGGGGTTACAAAAAAGCCAGGTACCATTTCAGGCATGCTTCTCCGGCAAATAAAGTAAGTAAGCTGCCGGCCGCGATGGCCGGGGCAAATGGGAACGGCACTCCTTTTTTGAAAATACTAAATGGATATAAAAGAAAAATAACGATAGAAGCGGTGAACACAGCAGCTATAAAATTAACAGCAAGAAGTTGCGGACCGAAGAAAAACCCGAGAACAACAAATATTTTCAGGTCGCCGCCACCCATCCCTCCCCTCGTGGCCAGAATAATGGCTGATATAAGAAATAAGCCGGTGAATGCACCTATGAAGCTCTCGCTCCAGGCAGGCTCCTCCAGCCAGAAAAATTTTAAAAGCACCGCTCCAAGAAAAAACAAAAACGATACCCGGTCCGGAATGATCATAGCTGTAATATCGCTGATGGTAATAATGAAAAGGTAGGAAATAAGAAGTAAAGCTGCAGCAAGTTCTGCAGTTAGTCCGAAGTGGACGTAAGCGAGGAAAAACAAGACACCACCGGCGCCTTCCATAAGAGGATAAATCGCGGAAATACGGGTTTTGCAGAAGCGGCATTTACCGCCCAGATACAGATACGAACAGCAGGGGACTAAATCTCTTTTTTTAATCGGCTGGATACATACCGGGCAGCGCGATGGGGGCGCCCACACGGATCCGCCGGCAGCTAGTCGCATACCTGCGGCGCTACAAAAAGAACTCACTACCATCCCTGCCGCTGTAAAATATACAGCGAGCAATATGTTCATCACAACACCTCTTCCATTTTTTTCTTATTATAGCATGGTTTCCCTTTAATCAGCTTAAAAATATAATAAAAAGCAGAAGCCGCATGCTTCTGCCTTCGTTTTCTTATTGACTCCACTCCTGCGTCAGCTGGGAGATGAAATACAAAGAGCCGGCAAAGACGATCACGTCTTCCTGATCCCGGGCTGTATTTGCCTTTTCCCATGCTTCCTGCCAGCTTGCTGCTTTTTGAACATCTGCTGTATTCGCTTCAGCAATATCCTCCGGTGCTGCTGCCTGCGGAAAATCAAACGGAACCGCCGTGATGGATTCTATCTCCAGGCCGTCCAGCTGATCAAGCACCGGTGCTTGTAATTTGTCCGTTTTCATTCCGACAATAAAATGAAAACGGCTGTTTGGATAATGCTTAGCCAACGCTTCCTTGAGGCTTTTCATTCCCTCTTCATTATGAGCACCGTCGAAAAGAACATGCTCTTCGCCAGGCGCCTTTTCAAGCCTCCCCGGCCAGGATGCTTTTTTCAGGCCGGCGCGGATGTGTTCATCTTCTGCGGGCAGCGCGTAATACATTTTTAGGTAACGCGTCGTAATTACTGCTGCTGCCGCATTCTCCACCTGGTGCTCCCCGAGCATGGAGACCTCGAGATCTTCCATATCTCCGAGAAGGGAATAAAAGGAAAACCGGGTTCCTGACTCTAACGGCTCGAGGCGGCGAACGTGAAACTGACGGCCAAGCTGATAAAATTTCGAGCGCTGGTAATCGGCAGCTTCCTCAAAAATGCCGGCGAGCTCTTCATTCTGCTCACATGTCACTACAGGCACCCCGCCTTTAATAATACCGGCTTTTTCCCGGGCTACTTCTTCGAGCGTGTCCCCGAGGATACCCTGATGATCGTGACCAATGTTTGTAATAATGCTTACCATAGGGTGGATGGCGTTTGTGGCGTCCAGACGACCGCCAAGGCCAACCTCCCATATGACGACGTCCGGGAACGTTTTTCTGGCAAAATACATTGCCGCGATAACAGTGATCACTTCAAACTCCGTCGGTGACCCAAACGGTGTGCGGGCGATACTTTCTACTACCGGACGAAGAACGGCAGCCAGCTCCAAAAAATCCTCCTCGCTGATTGGCTCTCCGTCTGTCGCAATACGCTCACGAAAATGATGGATATACGGCGATGTGAACGACCCGCAAACAATGCCTGCTTCTGTCATAATATTTCTCGTAAATGCCGCAGTGGATCCTTTGCCGTTCGTTCCGCCGACATGAATACCTTTCAGCCGGCGTTCCGGATTGCCGACAGCTTCAAGCATCATATTCATCCGGTCAAGTCCCGGGCGGATGCCAAATGTTTCGAGTGAGTGCACCCATGCTTCTGCTTCCTTGTATGTGTGCAAAGTAGACCTCCCTTTAAACAGCCATGCAGCAGGCCCCCTCGCCGGGGGCGTCTGCTGCTTAGCTTTTTTGCAGTTCTTCCATTCTGGCTGTTACTTTTTCTCTTTTTTGCTCGTAATCCTTCTGCTTTTCTTTTTCTTCCTCAACGACATGCGCGGGCGCTTTGCTGACAAATCCTTCGTTGTTCAGCTTTTTCGTGACCCGCTCCACTTCTTTATCGAGCTTGTCTTTTTCCCGCTGCAGCCGCTCTATTTCTTCGTCCACATTAATCAGGCCTTCAAGCGGCAGAAAGATTTCCGCCCCGCTCAATACATGGGATATGGATTTTTCCGGAGCTTCCAGAGTTGCATCGATAGTCAGCGTATCCGGGTTTCCAAACCGTACAATATAGTCACGCCCCCGTTCGAGTCTTTCCGAGGCCTGGCCGTTGGACGGCTTAAGGCTCATCGGCACCGCTTTACTCGGTGGAACGTTCATTTCCGCCCGCGTATTCCGGACCGAACGAATAACCTCCTGAATTAATTCCATATCGCGCACCGCTTCCTCGTCAAACAGCTGCGAATCCGCTGCCGGCCAGGAGGCACTCATAATCGACGTTCCTTCGTGAGGAAGATGCTGCCAGATTTCTTCCGTAATAAATGGCATCATCGGGTGAAGCATGCGCATCGTCTGGTCAAATACATGAACAAGCACAGACTGGGCCATGCGTTTTGGCTGTTCCTCTTCACCGTACAGCGGCAGCTTGGCCATTTCAATGTACCAGTCACAAAGGTCATCCCAAATAAAGTTATAGAGCGTCCTTCCGGCTTCCCCGAACTCGTATTTCTCCATCAATTGGGTGGCATTCTGCTTTGTTTCCTGCAGCCGGTGTAAGATCCAGCGGTCCGCAATCGTTTTTGTGCCTTCGAGCTCGATATCTTCCGCCGTTATCCCTTCCACATTCATCAGTGTAAACCGGGCGGCGTTCCATATTTTATTGCCGAAATTCCAGTTGGCCTCTACCTTTTCCCACTGGAAACGAATATCGTTGCCCGGTGTTGTACCTGTCGCAAGCAGAAAGCGCAGAGCATCCGCCCCGTACTGATCGATAACATCCATCGGGTCTACCCCGTTGCCGAGGGATTTACTCATTTTCCGTCCTTCACTGTCACGTACCAGCCCGTGAATAAGCACGTCCTCAAACGGGCGTTCACCGGTAAACTCCAGCCCCTGAAAAATCATCCGCGACACCCAGAAGAAAATGATGTCGTAGCCGGTCACAAGCGCACTGGTCGGGTAGTAGCGCGCATAGTCCGAGCTTTCTTCCGGCCATCCCATGGTGGAAAACGGCCATAAAGCCGAGCTGAACCACGTATCAAGCACGTCCTCATCCTGTTTCCATTCATCCGGGTTTTCCGGTGCCGTGCGTCCTACATAAATTTCGCCTGTTTCTTTATGGTACCAGGCGGGGATGCGGTGTCCCCACCAGAGCTGGCGCGAAATACACCAGTCCCGGATATTTTCCATCCACTGCAGATACGTCTTTTCAAAGCGTTCCGGCACAAAGTTGACTTTTTCTTCCTTCTGCTGGAGCTCTACTGCCTGCTTTGCAAGCGGCCCCATGTTTACAAACCACTGCGTGGAAAGATACGGTTCAACCACGGCGCCGCTCCGCTCGGAATGGCCGACAGAGTGCATATGTTCTTCAATATCAAACAGAATGTTCTCTGCCTGCAGATCCTTCGTCAGCTGCCGGCGGCAGGCAAAGCGGTCCATGCCTTCATAAATTCCGGCATTTTCATTCATGCTTCCGTCTTCATTCATCACAAGCACGCGCGGCAGGTCATGACGGTTGCCCATTTCAAAATCATTCGGATCATGCGCAGGCGTAATTTTCACTGCCCCGGAACCAAAATCCATGTCCACATAGTCGTCTGCGATGATCGGAATTTCTCTTCCGATGACCGGCAGCACGGCCGTTTTTCCGATAAGATGCTTATAACGCCCGTCCTCCGGATGTACTGCGACTGCCGTGTCACCAAGCATCGTCTCCGGCCGGGTCGTCGCTACTTCGATTGAAGTGTTTTCGCCTTTAACCGGGTAGCGCATATGGTAAAAGTGACCCTGCACTTCTTTATATTCCACTTCGATATCTGAAAGCGCCGTCTGCGTTTGCGGGTCCCAGTTGATAATGTATTCACCCCGGTAGATAAGCTCCCTTTCGTACAACGAAACAAAGACTTCCCGTACCGCTTCCGACAGCCCTTCATCAAGCGTGAAACGCTCTTTCGAATAGTCGAGCGAAAGCCCGAGCTTGGCCCACTGGCTTCGGATGAAATCGGCATATTCCTCCTTCCAGCCCCACGTTTTTTCAAGGAATGCTTCCCGTCCAAGTTCATAGCGGCTCGTGCCTTCTTCCTTCAGCTGTGCCTCCACCTTGGACTGGGTAGCAATCCCGGCATGATCCATGCCCGGCAGCCATAAAGTATCATACCCCTGCATGCGCTTCATCCGGATTAAAATATCCTGAAGCGTCGTATCCCAGGCGTGGCCAAGGTGAAGCCGTCCGGTCACGTTCGGCGGCGGAATAACAATTGTATACGGCGTGCCATCTGTCTGGCCTGCCTCAAACTGTCCTGTTTCTTTCCAGAAGTCATACCAGCGGCTTTCCGTTTCTTTCGGATCGTATTTTTTTGCCATTTCCGTTTCTTGTTTTCCCATACAAATCCCCTTTCTTCTCATAAAAAAACTCTTCATCCCAAGTAAGGACGAAGAGTTTTCGCGGTACCACCTTAATACCTGCTCTAAAGCAGGCACTTTACCATAACGGCGGCTACCGTCTTTTCTTACTTTGTGCGTTCAGAAAAGAAGCTCGAGGGCGACTTTCCGCACGGGTCGTTAAAGAATCTCTCAGCCCTGGATCCTTTTTTCTGTACAACGGACCTTCGCGCGTACTCCTCCCTGTTCCTGCATTTATTATTAATATTGAGTGAGTGTCTTTATTTTACGAAACAAACACGCATGCGTCAACTATCGTCCCCGTGTTCTTTATTTGCCGCAAGGCTTGCAAAGACGCGGTCAGCCGCCTCAATGGTCTTATCGATATCTTCTTCGCTGTGCTCTGTCGATAAAAACAGTCCTTCAAACTGCGAAGGGGGCAGCGATATGCCTTCTGCCATCATTCCACGGAAATAACGAGCGAACATCCCCAGGTCTGATTTCTTCGCAGAAGCAAAATCCACCACAGGTTCATCGGTAAAGAACAGGCCGATCATCGCTCCGGCACGATTGATTTGATGAGGGATTCCGTGCTTTGCGGCCGCCCGGTTCAGTCCTTCTTCAAGCTGTGCTGCCCGGGCGCTAAACGTTTCATAGCTGCTTTCATCCACTTGTCTGAGTGTTTCAAGCCCGGCTGTCATCGCCAGCGGATTGCCGGAAAGGGTGCCTGCCTGATAAATAGGTCCATCCGGGGCAATCTGCTGCATGATATCGGCACGGCCGCCGTAGGCTCCCACCGGAAGCCCGCCGCCGATCACCTTTCCAAGACACGTGAGGTCCGGGGTCACCCCGTAATGCCCCTGGGCGCTGTTATAATCCACACGGAAGCCGCTCATAACTTCATCAAAAATCAGCAGACTGCCGTATTGGTTCGTAATGTCACGAACGCCTTCCAAAAATCCTTCACCAGGAGTGACAACCCCCATGTTCCCGGTGACAGGCTCGAGAATAACTCCGGCGATTTCATCTCCGTATTCATCAAACGCCTTCTGCAGGCTGTCGAGATCGTTGTACGGAACGGTAAGCGTATTCTGCGCAATCGAACCAGGGACGCCCGGGCTGTCCGGGAGGCCAAGTGTAGCGACGCCGGAGCCGGCACGAATGAGAAGAGAATCTCCGTGACCGTGATAGCAGCCCTCCATTTTTACAATTTTGTCCCGGCCGGTAAACCCGCGGGCAAGACGCAGCGTACTCATGGTCGCTTCTGTGCCGGAGTTCACCATCCGGACGACTTCAATGGAAGGCACCCGGTCCACGACAAGTTCCGCCAGACCGGCTTCTGTTACGTGCGAAGCACCGAAGCTCGTACCTTTCTCGGCTACAATTTTTAAGCTGTCAACGACATGCTCATTTGCATGTCCGAGAAGAAGCGGTCCCCAGGACATCACGTAATCAATGTATTCGTTTCCGTCGATGTCTTTAATGCGGGAGCCTTTACCTTCGTCCATATAAACAGCCGGATGGCCGACCGATTCATAGGTCCGCACGGGACTGCTGACTCCTCCCGGCATTACTTTTTTTGCGCGTTCATGTGCATGTATTGAATTATGATACGATTTCATGTCATACCTCCTGGATACTTAAAAGTTATCTTTTTTGCTATTCCCGTCCTTAGTATAACGAAAACAAGCCCTGGACTGAACACCTTCCAGAGCTTGTTTCCATCATTTATTGTCTTCCTGCATATAGCGCACAGCATCTTTGGCGAAATACGTCACAATCAGATCAGCTCCGGCACGTTTCATACTGGTGAGCTTTTCCATAACAATATCCTTTTCATTCACCCATCCGTTCTGGGCGGCAGCTTTAATCATCGCATATTCCCCGGAAACGTTATACGCTACCACCGGATATCCAGTGCGCTCTTTCACTTCTCTTACGATATCGAGATAAGCAAGGGCCGGCTTCACAATAAGAAAGTCGGCTCCTTCTTCCACATCAGTTTCCGCTTCTTTTAACGATTCAAGCCGGTTCGGAGGATCCATCTGGTAGGTTTTCCGGTCCCCAAACGAAGGAGTGCTGTGAGCTGCGTCACGAAACGGGCCGTAAAAGGCACTGGCATATTTAACCGTATAGGACATCAGCGGCACTGTCACGTGCCCTGCTTTATCGAGCCCCTCCCGGATAGCCGCTGTAAACCCGTCCATCATGTTCGACGGCGCAATAATATCTGCCCCGGCTTCTGCCTGGGAGACCGCGGTTTCTGTTAAATTCCTCAGCGACTCATCGTTATCCACATAACCGTTATGAATAACCCCGCAGTGCCCGTGGTCTGTATACTGGCACAGGCAGGTATCCGCAATCACCGTCAGTGCCGGATGATTTTCTTTAATCTGCCGGATAGCCCGCTGGACAATCCCGTCCTTCAGAAAAGCCGGCGTTCCTTCGGCATCTTTTTCCTCCTCATGAGGAACGCCAAATACGATGACGCTCGGAATACCGAGAGATTCCAATTCGTCCATTTCTGAATCCAAATGATCCAGGGAAACGTGATAGACTCCCGGCATGGACGGTACTTCTTTGCGCACATTTTCCCCTTCGACGACAAAAATAGGATAAATTAAATCGTTGGGTCTTAATTCGTTTTCTCTTACCATTGCTCGTATACCAGGCGTCGTCCGCAATCTGCGGTGCCGGCGGAAATGTAAATCAGCCAATGTGAAGCCTCCTAAATAATTTCCTTGGTTTTTTCTATCATTCCTTCCACGGAATGAATATCTGCTTCGTAAACATACTTAAACCCGGTTTCGCGGGCAGCTTTTCCGGTCGAGGGGCCGATTGCCACCACGGGCATAGCCAGCAGCAACTGCCGGTAAGCCCCTGCCAGCCGGTACAGGGCCTCTACAGAGGAAGGACTTGCGGCCGTAAGTACGTCAACCTCCCGATTTTTTAAAACAGCCTGGAGAAGAGGCTCATTTTTTTCTTTCGGTACCGTCGTATACAAATGCCATACCCACACGTTTAGGCCCCGGGCTGCAAGCGACCGGTGCAAGGTATCGGCCGCCTGGTTGCTTTGAGGAAGAAGCACGTTTTCCCGGGCGCCGACTACCCGTCCGGCTGCTTCAGCCAGCGAAACGGCTTTATATTTTTCTGGCATCAGTTCTACCCGAAAGCCTTCCTGTTCCAGCGCCTGCTTGGTCTTTGGCCCGACAGCAGCCGTTTTTAAGCCGGCTGGAATACCCAGACCATGCCGTTTTTGCCATTCCGTCAGGTAATAGACGGTATTCACGCTTGTTATAAGCATCCAGTCAATATTACCGCTCCGCCACCGCTCCGCCATTGCCTTTTCCCTGCTTTGTACCGGTACGGTAGTAATAACCGGCACCGCCCTGGCACAACAGCCTGCAGACTGAAGACCCTGCACCAGACTTGCGTTCTGGCCGGCTCCTCTTGTCACCAGTACTGTTGCTGTCACTATTCTTCCCCCATCTCTTCCCGGGCCTGCTCCAGAATTTCTTTGCCTCCCCGTCCAAGCAGGGCATGAGCAGCCTCTCTGCCCATTTCTTCCGGTTTGTCACCCGTGAGCTTTTCTTTTAGTATTTTGCGTCCATCCGTGGATCCAATCATTGCAGTTAATTGCACATTACCCTGCTTATTAAGCGTGGCGTATCCGCCAATCGGCACCGCGCATCCTCCCTCTACAGCTTTCAGGAAGGCCCGCTCGGCAGCCACGCATACCGCTACCGGCTCGTCATGAAGGTGTTGAATAATCTTTAATATATCTTCGTCCCCGCTGCGGCACTCAATCCCAAGTGCGCCCTGTCCTACGGCCGGCACACACATATTCGGCTCGAGAAATTCCGTGACAATCTCATCACTCCAGCCCATGCGCTCCAGGCCGGCGGCGGCTAAAATAATGGCGTCAAAGCTTTCCTCACGCAGCTTCCGGAGCCGTGTTTCAATATTGCCCCGAATCCACTGGACGTTTAAATCCGGGCGCTCTGCTTTAATCTGGGATGTGCGCCGCAGACTGCTCGTACCAACTACTGCTCCAAGCGGCAGATTATGAAATTTTACATGATCGTTTGCAATATAGGCATCCCGTGGGTCCACCCGGTTAGTGACAGCGCCCACTTCGAAGCCTTCCGCCATCTCTCCCGGAAGGTCCTTCATACTGTGTACGGCTATATCAATCTCACCGTCTGTAAGCGCCTGCTCAATTTCCTTTACAAACAGGCCCTTTCCGCCGACTTTAGATAGCGTCCGGTCCAGAACACGGTCCCCTTTTGTAGAGATTTTTTTCACTTCAAAGCGGTAGGGCAGATCCAGCTTTTCAAGCTCCTGCTGCACCCACTCCGTTTGTTTTAATGCCAGATTACTTTTTCTAGTACCCAGGGTGATTGTGCGCATGCGTTTAGCCATTCCTTTCTAAGCATCCATAGTTATTATAAGTACCATATATGAAACTGACTCAAATCACTGGAAATAAAATAGTTAATGAGTAAAACGACAAAGCAGGCAACGTTTAAAAGCGCCATCCGGTACCCGCGCCAGTGATGAACGGCCAGTAAATATATATACGTACTGTAAAAGCCAAGCAGAATGATCGAACCGATGACTTTTGCGTCCTGCCAGGGGAGAGAGTCGTACCATTTCCCTGCCCAGAGAAAACCAAACACCAGTCCTGCAAATAAAAGAGGAACTCCGATGATGGTGGTCGTGCCTGCCAGCTTTTCCATTTTCGGCAGATTTTCCATCCTGATTAACCGTTTCCCCCACTGCTTTCTTTTTAAAAGCTGATGCTGCAGCACATACATTGCGGAGAATACAAATGCCAGTGTAAACGAAGCATAAGAGAGCAGAATAAAAATAATATGCACTACGAGCGTCTCAGACAACAGCAGCATCTCAAGCTCGTTTGGAATATCGCCGTTAAACGAAAAAGAACTGAACGTCATCAGCAGAAAGCCTATTACATTTAGAAAGAAAACCAGGACATCCATTCGAAAAAACCAGTTCACAATAAGTGAAATGGTTACAAGCGACCACGCATAGAAATACATGCCTTCAAAAGGCGTGATTACTGGTGCACGATCATACATAAATATTCTAAGTACTAAAAAGGCCGTCTGCGAAGCCCAGACAATAGAAAGCAACCAGAAGGCGAATCGGTTCACCTTCCGGTTGGTTTGAGAAAAATCAACGAAGTAGCAAAGGACGCTCAGGCCGTATAGTACAATCGTTACGATATAAATAATTCCTTCGGCTGCAACCATCCTGACGCCCCTCTCTTAGGAACGAACAGCGACATCTGTCGCGTAAGCATATGGAAGGCGGAAACCGCGCGATTCTCTGGAGGAATTCCATTCCTCTTCCGCCTCTTCCTTGCGTATTTGACGCTCCTCTGCTGCTCTGGCTTCTTCTACTTCCTCTTCAAGAGCAAAGATTTCAGTAAACAGCTGCAGCATTTCTTCTGCATCGTTGTTATCAGCCATTTCTTTAGCTTTCGTTATCGGATCCTTGATCATTTGATTGATAATGCTTTTCGTGTGCTTACGCAGCACTTTCTTTTCCCGTTCGGTAAGCTCCGGAAGCTTCCGTTCCACACTATCCATGGTATCTGCCTGAATAGCCAGAGCTTTTGTCCGAAGAGCTGAAATCACTGGCACCACTCCGAGAGTATGCACCCAGTCCTTGAAATCCGAGACTTCAGCATGGATCATTCTCTCCATCAGTGCTGCAGCTTTTTTGCGTTCTTCCATATTGGAATTCACAATATCCTGCAGATCATCAATGTCATACAAAAAAACGTTATCGAGCTGATTCAATGCCGGATCCAAGTCTCTTGGGACTGCAATATCAACCATAAACAGCGGTTTGCCTTTTCTTTTTTTGTTGGCAGAGGCCACCTGCTCTTTACTCAGCACGTAGGAATCCGAGCCGGTGGAGGAAATTAAAACATCCGCCTGTGCAAGCGCGTCAGTCAGCTCCTCCATTGGTTTAGCTTTTCCGTTAAACTGCGCAGCAATCTGTTCTGCTTTTTCATACGTCCGGTTAAACACCGTCACTTCGGCAGCACCACCGGAATGCAGATGCTTAGCTGTCAATTCGCTCATTTTTCCGGCACCCAAAACAAGCACCCGCTTGTTTTTGAACGAGCCGACAACTTTTTTACCAAGCTCAACAGCTGCATAGCTGACTGATACAGGATTGTCGTTAATTTCTGTTTCGTGATGGGCCCGTTTGGAATACGTGACCGCACGTTTAAACAGTTCATTAAATATCGTGCCGGTCGTTTCATTCTCATGGGCTGTAGCGAGGGCGCTTTTCACCTGGCCCAGTATTTGTGTTTCACCAATCACCATGGAATCAAGACCACTTGCAACCTGAAACAAATGCTGCACCGCTGCATCATTTTCGCGTATATTTAAAAATGGCCCAAAGTCTTCCTGTGGCATTTCGAACCAGCGGCCCAGAAATTTTTTCACAAAATGTCTTCCTGTATGCAGCTGGTCGACGACTGCATACACCTCTGTCCGGTTACAGGTAGATACGATGACGCATTCCAGGATACTTTTCATGTCACGAAGCTCCTGCAGTGCCTGAGGAAGTGTATCCTCCTGAAAAGCCAATCGTTCTCTCGTTTCAACTGGAGTTGTTTTATAGTCTAATCCAGCGACAATAATATGCATGTTCGTATCTTCACCCCCTGCGTCATCAGTACCATGTTTAATGCAACCACCAAATCTTCAGCTCTATTTATACGTTCCACTCTTCACACAACCCATTGTATCACACAACTATTTGCCTTTTGGCATCAATTTGTGAACAAGGGCTGACAGTTTTTTCTGCTGTCTCTGTCTTTTACTCACTATTCCAATGTATATTTTCCACGCATTATTTTCAAATAAACTGCTCAATGGCCCGCCACGCTTCATCTTTGCCCTGGGCGGTTTCTGCAGAAAACACGACCGTCTGGTCCTCCGGCTTCAGCTTAAGTGTTTCTTTAACACGCTTTAAATGACGGGGGCGTTTATTTTTCGTGATTTTGTCCGCTTTTGTTGCAATAATAACTACCGGCAGCTCATGAAATTTCAAGTAATCGTACATGGCTATATCATCTTTTGTCGGCTCGTGGCGAAAATCAATAATCATAAAAGCAGCTTTCAGGACTTCTCTGCTTTTGAGATACTCCTCCATCATTTCGCCCCAGGCTGCCCGTTCGCTTTTTGATACTTTCGCATAGCCATAGCCGGGAACGTCTACGAACAAAAAGCGGTCTTCGATATTATAGAAATTGAGTGTACGCGTTTTACCGGGCTTTGAAGAAGTCCGGGCCAGGTTCTTTCTTGCTAACAGGGAATTAATAAACGAAGATTTCCCCACATTGGACCTTCCAGCCAGAGCTATTTCCGGAAGTCCCCCTTCAGGGTACTGTTTAGGGCTGACCGCACTTATAACCAGCTCCGATTTATGAACTTTCATTTTTCTCCTCCAATGCTTCTATTAACACTTCATCGAGATGCTTCACCGTAATAAATGTAATATCTTTTTTAATGCTTTCCGGTATATCTTCCAAATCTTTTTCATTATCGGCAGGTATCAGGATCGTCGTCAGTCCTGCACGGTGGGCACTCATTGATTTTTCCTTCAATCCGCCGATTGGGAGCACTCTGCCGCGCAGAGTGATTTCCCCGGTCATTCCTACTTCTTTTTTCACTTTCCGGCCGGACAGTGCAGATACCAGGGCTGTTGCAATTGTGATGCCCGCAGAAGGCCCATCTTTTGGCGTGGCTCCTTCCGGCACGTGAATATGAATATCCCATTTTTCCTGAAAATCCGGATCGACGCCCCATTCATCCGCCTTTGACCGGATATAGCTGAATGCTGCCTGCGCGGATTCCTTCATGACATCACCGAGTTTCCCGGTTAACTGAAGCTGGCCGTTTCCTTTTGCGAGAGATACTTCAATAGATAAAGTCGTTCCGCCGGCCGCCGTATAGGCAAGACCGGTAGCTGCGCCCACCTGGTCCTCCTCTTCCGCACGCCCGTAACGGTACCGCGGACGCCCAAGCAGTTCCTCGATTTTCGCCGGCGTGACTACTACTTTTTTGTTTTCACCCATAACGATCAGCTTTGCTGCTTTCCGGCACACCGCTGCTATCTCTCTTTCCAGGCCACGGACTCCTGCTTCTCTCGTATACTCGCGTATTAATTTTAAAAGAGCTCCCTGCCGGAACTGGATGCTTCCTTTGGTTAAGCCATTTTCCTTAATCTGCTTTTCCACAAGGTGATTTTTAGCAATACCTTCTTTTTCAATTTCCGTGTAACCGGCAATGCTAATAACCTCCATCCGGTCGAGCAGCGGCTCAGGGATAGTGTTCATATTGTTAGCCGTAGTAATAAACATTGTTTTGGAAAGATCGTAGGCCTCTTCTACATAATGATCTTCAAACGTATTGTTTTGTTCCGGGTCAAGCACTTCAAGCATCGCTGAAGAAGGGTCCCCCCGGAAATCACTGGCCATTTTGTCAATTTCATCAAGCAGAAATACCGGGTTAACGGTACCAGCTTTTTTCATTCCCTGAATAATGCGACCAGGCATAGCACCAACATAGGTTTTGCGATGCCCGCGAATTTCTGCTTCATCCCGGATACCTCCAAGGCTCATTCTAGTGAAATTACGGTCGAGCGAGCGCGCAATAGAACGTGCCAGCGACGTTTTTCCGACGCCTGGCGGTCCGGTCAGACATAGAATCGGGCCTTTCACGGATTCCGTCAGCTGCTGCACGGCTAAGTGCTCAAGTACCCGGTCCTTCACCTTTTCAAGTCCGTAATGATCTTCATCGAGAACCCGCTGGGCCCGCTTAATATCAAGCTGGTCTTCAGTTTCCTCATACCACGGTATATCCACAAGCCATTCGATATATGTCCGGATAACGGAAGTCTCTGCAGAAGCCCCCGGCATCTTTTCGTAGCGGCGAAGCTCCCGCTCAGCTTTTTCCTGAACCTGTTCGGGCATTTTTGCCTGCTGAATTTTTTCTCTGAGTTCATCGACTTCACTTTCTTTTCCATCAGTCTCTCCGAGTTCTTTTTGGATCGCCCGCATTTGTTCGCGCAGGTAGTATTCACGCTGCGTTTTTTCCATCGATTTTTTCACGCGCTGCCCGATTTGATTTTCAAGGCCTAATACTTCCTGTTCTTTCTGCAGAATATCGATAATTTTACGCAGACGCTCCGAAGCGGTGAATTGCTCGAGCAGCTCCTGCTTCTCTGCTACTTTTAACGGAAGATGAGAGCTGATCATATCAGCGAGACGGTCGGCCCCTGCAATGTCCTGCACCGATTGGATCGTTTCACTGGAAATGCGCTTAGAAGCAGTGGCATACTGTTCAAAAGCTTCCAGCGCCTTTCTCATTAACGCCTGTTCCTCAGCCGAATCTGCGTGTTCTTCCGTAGGCAGCACCTCCATTTCCACTTCAAAAAAAGCATCCTTATCGATAAATTCTTTTATCTCTGCGCGCTCCAAGCCTTCCACAAGTACACGGATGGTTCCATTTGGAAGCTTCAGCATCTGCTTAATTTTTGCCACCGTACCGACATGGTACACATCAGCTTCGCCTGGGTTATCTACTGATAAATCTTTCTGCGTTACGAGCAGAATCCGGCTGTCCTTAGCATTTGCTTGCTCCAGGGCTTCCACGGATTTATCTCTTCCCACATCCAAATGAAGCACCATCGACGGGAACACAAGCAGTCCGCGAAGCGGCAGCATCGGTATGGAAATCGTCGTTGTATTTGGCATTCGCTAACACCTCTATTGTCAAATTATGTTCGTTTACTGTTATGCAGTGATCCGGTTGTTACGTACTAAAGGTATACTATTTATTTTATCCTATTTATAAAATTACTGTCTATGAAACATTACTCATTGACAGGAAGTCGTTTATAAATGCTATGTATAAATAATCAGAACCCCCGCACCATACGGATGCGGGGGTTTCTGTATAAGGTCCCTTTTCATTCAGGCGAAAAACCGTTTATGCACTTTCTTTTGGTTTGTACTGTTTTAACGTTACTTCTTTGCCATCTTTTGTTTTCAGAAGAGGCGATCCGTCACTATCTACGCTTTCTGCTGTAATAGTGCAGGAAACAATGTCTTCTTTAGAAGGCAGATCGTACATTACATCAAGCATGATGCCCTCGATGATGGAACGCAGTCCACGTGCCCCGGTCTTGCGTTCAATTGCTTTGCGCGAAATCGCACGCAGCGCATCTTCGGTGAATTCAAGCTCGACTTCATCCATTTCGAGCAGCTTCTGATACTGCTTAACGAGCGCGTTTTTCGGCTGGGTCAGGATCTCAATCAGTGCTTCCTCGTCTAATTGTGACAGACTGGAAATGACAGGGATCCGGCCGATAAATTCAGGAATCAGACCATAGCGCAGCAGGTCTTCCGGAAGAATCCGGCTCATGTATTCATCATGTCCCATTTCCGCATTTTCAGATTCTGCACCAAAACCGATAATTTTACGGCCAAGGCGTTCTTTTACAATCTGTTCGATGCCATCAAATGCACCGCCGCAGATAAACAGCACATTGCTCGTATCAATCTGGATAAATTCCTGATGAGGATGCTTTCTGCCTCCCTGCGGAGGTACACTGGCTGTTGTGCCTTCCAGAATTTTCAGGAGCGCCTGCTGAACCCCTTCCCCGGATACGTCACGAGTGATGGAGGGGTTTTCTGATTTACGGGCTACTTTATCAATCTCATCAATGTAAATAATACCCTTTTCTGCTTTTTCTGTATCATAATCAGCTGCTTGGATAAGCTTCAGCAGAATGTTTTCCACGTCTTCACCCACGTATCCTGCTTCTGTTAAAGAAGTTGCGTCTGCGATTGCAAACGGTACGTTCAAAATACGGGCCAACGTCTGTGCTAATAGCGTTTTTCCGCTCCCGGTCGGGCCTAATAGCGCTATATTACTTTTAGCCAGTTCCACATCGTCGGTTTTCTTTGTGGAATTCACACGCTTATAGTGGTTATAAACAGCTACAGAAAGTGATTTTTTCGCTCTTTCCTGGCCGATAACATAATCATCGAGTGTTTCATTGATTTCGTATGGCTTCGGAATTTCTTCGAATTCCACTTCTTCTTCTGAACCTAATTCTTCTTCCACGATCTCCGTGCACAGTTCGATACATTCATCACAAATGTATACCCCGGGCCCGGCGACCAGTTTACGAACCTGATCCTGAGTTTTTCCACAGAAGGAACATTTCAATTGTCCTTTTTCTTCATTGAATTTAATCAACTGGTTCACCCCTCACCTAAATATGAAACATTGAAGCAGTGTAATGTATACAATCAATCCGTCTGATTAAGCCCTTCGATGACTTTCTCAACGCGGCATATTCTCTGCTCTGTCTAAACACAAATGTTAATTCTTCGTTTACTATATAGGAAGTTTTTAAATAACACAATTATTGCGCTTGAGTTGAATTGTATCATACTTTCCTATGGAAATCGAAACAATACCCTTTAGTCTGAGCAGCCGGAATATGCTGATTTTTGACCATTTCAGGCGGAAAAATCCTGAAGGCATACTTCACCCTCAGGATTTTATCAGCATTTCTGCCTTATTCGTTTTCTGCTTCTTCAGCTTCCGGTTCTTCTTTCTTCGGTACAGTTTTGCTGTGCTCGACCAGATAATCGATAGCACGCTGCAGACGAAGATCCTGCTTCAGCATGTCCACGCCGCCCTGCATTTCGATAAGGCTGCGAATTTCTTCTTTATCGCGCTGATACATATCAGCCATTTTTTGAAGTTCATTTTCTACATCTTCTTCACTTGCTTCGAGGTTTTCCTGCTCAGCTACAGCTTCAAGAGTCAGGTTCATGCGTACGCGTTTTTCAGCTTCCGGCTGGAACTGCTCTTTCATGCCTTCTTCGTCCGTACCAGTAACCTGCTGGTACATTTCAAGAGTCATTCCCTGGGACTGAAGGCGCTGGCTGAATTCCTGAAGCATGCGGTCAGATTCTGTATTGATCATTGCCTGTGGAATTTCTGCAGAAGCTTTCTCTGCTGCTTCTTCAACTACAGCGTCGCGCTCGTGATGTTCTTTTTCATGCTCACGGTCGTGTTCAAGCTGATGGCGCACTGCCTGTTTAAGCTCGTCGAGCGTTTCTGCTTCATGCTCTTCTACGTCTTTCGCAAATTCATCGTCGAGCTCTGGAAGCTCTTTACGCTTGATTTCGTGAAGCTTAACATGAAAGACAGCTTCCTGCCCGGCAAGATTTTCAGCATGGTACTCTTCCGGGAAAGTAACTGTAATATCTTTTTCTGTTCCCGGCTGCATGCCTACAACCTGCTCTTCAAATCCTGGAATGAAGGAATTAGAGCCGATTTCAAGCGAGTGGTTTTCCGCACTGCCGCCTTCAAAAGCTTCACCGTCGACAAAACCTTCGAAGTCGAGTACAGCGGTGTCTCCGTCCTGCACTTCGCCCTCTTCTACTACAGCAAGATCTGCGTATTTGCTTTGAAGATTTTCAAGCTCCTGGTTTACCTCTTCTTCTGATACAGAGGTGTCAAACTCTTCTACTTCCAGCCCTTTAATTTCGCCGAGTTCTACTTCCGGCTTTACGGTTACTGTAGCAGTGAATTTCAGGTCTTTGCCTTTTTCCACTTCTTCCACATCGATTTCCGGGCGGTCCACTGGCTCAATACCCGCTTCATCAACTGCTTCGGCATAAACATCCGGAAGCAGGATATCCAGGGCATCCTGGTATAAAGACTCTACTCCAAAACGGCTTTCGAAAAGCTTCCGTGGTACTTTCCCTTTACGAAATCCTGGAATAGATACATCGTTTTTCACTTTATCAAATGCTTGATCCAGAGCTTTGTCAAACCGTTCCGATTCTACGTCTACGGTTAAGACTCCCTGGTTTCCTTCTTTCTTTTCCCAACTGGCATTCATTCAAATTCCCTCCAAATAACTAGGTTCTACCGTGTAAATAACTACCCTATTATAACATAACACTAAACCATTTCAATGAATGATTCATTTTCCGCTAAACTTACTCCCACAAGGGATTAAACATCACTTTCAAATAGGGGCTTTTCAGATTTCCTGAATGAACCCCTGGATTCTTTCGTATTCCTGCTGCATCGATTTAAAGCTTGGTTCAGCTACTCCGTAAAAATCCCTGATAGTCTGTTCGTCCGGGAGCGGCTCAAACTGCCGGAACGTCTCAAAATGCAGCACCGCTGCCAGCACTTCAATCTGAACCGAAGGAGGAAAAGGATAGTAATACAACAGCAGCTGCTGCAGCAGCTCTTTCGCGTGCTGCAGAAGAACTGGATCCTTGTCCCCCAGTGAACGGTCGAGCAGAAACGAGGAATCTTTATATGAACTGCTTTCCTCTAAAGCCGGAAGCGTTGACGGGGCGAACTCCCCTTTCCTGCCCAGCTTCTGCACCCAGACAGCATCTTCGACCTGCCAGTCCTTCAGAAGCAGAAGAAGAAAGCTTTTCATTAATGGCGATGTTTCCTGCCGGGCCAGCAGCTCCCTTATGGCAGGCCTCCATTTTTCCGGCCCTTCTTTTCGAAGTACGTTTAATACATGAAGCTTCTGGTCCTCCGTCCCCATTTGGAGCACCATTTCCCATTCGACCGGAAGCGAAGAACGTCCCACGGGCGTTGTATCGTATTCTTCCATTTCTGCTTCCATCTGTGTCATGCCGTCGGCCAGGGCGTATAATTCCTGAAACTGTTCTCTTAGATGGGCAGGCACTTCTTTTGTATTCTGTACTTCATCCAGCGTTTCAATTACCTGGTCGTACCTGCCAAGCTGGGCTAACACGGGTACGTATACGTGCAGAATTTCGAGGAGGTCACTGGTGTTGTCTTTAAGCAGTTCTTCTGCCCACCCGGCTGCTTCCTGCAGCTGTCCTGCTTCCGCATAAGCTAAAAGAAGACCATAGGAGGCGTCCGGGTTATCACTCTCATGAACCAGTGCCTGGCGAAAAACATGTACAGCCTGCTCCTTTTCCCCGGACTTCAGCTGTTCGAGCCCCTGCTTAACCAATTGTCCGGCTGTTCCGGGGAAAGAAACAACCTTCTGATTCAGCCTTTTATCCATCTGAAGCCTCCTTCTTTGCAAATCCGCTATGCCAGTAGATCGTAAACCTTTTGTATGGGCAGAACCAAATAGTATATGTATGTATGAATGACTGCGTTCATTAGAGCTTAATGTAAAAATGAAGACGGCCGCTGTGGGCCGCCTTCCCCGTTAAACTTTGACCCGTTTTTCATAAGCTTCAATATCTTCTTCATATTGAAGCGTAATACTAATTTCATCCCATCCATTTAACAGCATTTCCTTCCAATAGGGATCTATCTCAAATGTTGCCTGAAAATCCGCATCCTTATCAAAGATTTGCTGATCCTGTAAGTCTACTGTCAAGTGGTATTCTTTATCATTCCCATTCTGCATCAGTTCATAAACCTGATCTTCGGGCAGCCGCACCGGCAATATTCCGTTTTTGACGCAGTTATTGTAAAAAATATCTGAATAACTGGGAGCAATAATAACGCGAAACCCATAGTCCTGAAGGGCCCAGGGGGCGTGTTCCCTCGAAGAGCCCGAGCCAAAATTATGATCGGCAATCAAAATTGAGGCATTGGCCGCTGACGGGTAGTTCAGCTCAAAGGAAGGGTCTTCTTCTCCATCTGACTTGAAGCGCCAGTCGAAAAATAAAAACTGGCCGAATCCGGTACGTTCTACGCGTTTTAAAAACTGCTTCGGAATAATCTGGTCCGTGTCCACGTTTGCCCGTTCAAGTACTGCCGTGTTTCCTTCGTGCACTGTGAGTGCTTCCATGCTGCCACCTCCTTATGAAGAAACCGTTTGATCTAATTTCCGTACATCCACAAAGTGTCCGTATATAGCAGCCCCTGCTGCCATAGCCGGGCTGACCAGGTGGGTTCTTGCACCTTTTCCCTGTCTGCCTTCAAAGTTTCTGTTGGACGTGGAGGCACAGCGCTCTCCCTCCGGTACAAAATCAGGGTTCATGCCAAGGCACATACTGCACCCGGAGTCTCTCCACTCAAATCCAGCTTCCTTAAATACCTGATCGAGTCCTTCTTCCTCTGCCTGCAGTTTTACCTGCTGAGAGCCGGGCACCACCATCGCGCGGATACCGTCAGCTACTTTATTGCCGCGGATAATTTTAGCAGCCTCACGAAGATCTCCGATACGCGCGTTGGTACAGGAACCAAGAAACACGTGCTGCAC
The DNA here is from genome assembly GCF_054971385.1 of Marinococcus tarijensis. NCBI lineage: Bacteria > Bacillati > Bacillota > Bacilli > Caryophanales > Bacillaceae > Marinococcus > Marinococcus tarijensis. The sequence goes on from NZ_JBQOJA010000003.1 coordinate 86,544, forward strand.
ATGAATATCTGTAATTTTCGTCCCCGGCTCCAAAGCCATATAGTCGAGCGATGTTTTGATCACTTTTTTCTCCGTGGCACTTTTGCCATCTTCCGGATAAGGAACCGTACCGTGAATACCAACACCCTGAGACGGGTTGGTCCCCCAGGTCACCATCGGTTCGATTTCATCTGCAGGGATCACTACGCGTTCGTCGTATTCAGCTCCTTCATCTGTAGCAAGCTGACGCCACTGCTCCACTTTTTCGTCAAATTCTGCGCCTTCCGGCACGAACCGGCGGCCCTTCAAGTAATCGAACGTCACCTGGTCCGGGCTGATCAGGCCGGCACGAGCCCCGGCTTCGATGGACATGTTACAGATCGTCATCCGCTCTTCCATCGTCAGACCGCGAATTGCCTCACCGGTATATTCCAGTACATAACCGCTGCCAAAATCAACACCGAATTTAGCGATGATCGACAAAATAATGTCCTTGGCTGTGACCCCGGTGCCCAGTCTTCCGTCCACATGGACCTCCATCGTTTTTGGAGGAGACTGCCAAAGCGTCTGAGTGGCAAGCACATGCTCCACTTCACTTGTGCCGATACCAAAGGCAAGAGCTCCAAAAGCTCCGTGGGTGGACGTATGGCTGTCGCCGCATACGATCGTTTTCCCTGGCTGGGTCAGCCCGAGCTCTGGGCCGATAATGTGGACAATACCATTGTTCGGGCTGTGAATGTCAGCAAGCTCCACTCCAAATTCCTTACAGTTGTCAAACAGCGTATCAATCTGTTTTTTTGAAATGGCATCCGTAATAGACTCCCGGTTCAGCGTCGGTACGTTATGGTCCATCGTTGCAAAGGTCAGGTCCGGACGCCTCACCGGACGCCCGCTCAGCCGAAGGCCTTCAAATGCCTGCGGGGACGTGACTTCGTGGACCATATGAAGATCAACATACATTAAATTCGGTTTGCCCGCTTCGGCACGAACAGCATGTTCGTTCCAAATTTTATCGATGATTGTTCTCGGCTTCATGGAACTTCCTCCTTTTATTATTTTCCTGCCAGCCGTGCAATATGACTGCATACGGCTTTTGTGACTTCTTCCGTTGAGGCAGCAGATGTTTTATCTCTGCTTAAGTCTGCCGGAAGCAGACCTTCTTGAAGGACCTGTTCAATAGCTTCCTCCACTACATCCGATTCCCGCTGGAGTCCAAAGGAATACTTCAGCATCATTGCACTCGAAGCAATCGTGGCCAGAGGATTCGCTGTCCCCTGTCCGGCGATGTCCGGAGCCGAGCCGTGGACCGGCTCATACAAAGCGGGCTTTTCACTCCCCATACTCGCAGACGGGAGCATGCCGAGTGAACCTGTCAGCATCGACGCTTCGTCGCTTAAAATATCCCCGAACATGTTTTCCGTGACGATGACATCCAGCTTTTTCGGATCATACATAATCTGCATGGCCGCGTTATCCACGAGCATATGCTCAAGCTCCACATCCGGATAGTCTTTAGCTGTTTCTTCGGCCGTTTCCCGCCAAAGGCGGCTTGATTCAAGAACGTTTGCTTTGTCGACTGATATTACTTTTTGCGTGCGTAAACGGGCAATTTCAAAGGCCTGCTGAACAATCCTCCGGATTTCTGATTTTTTATAAACCAATGTGTCCACCGCTGCTTCTTCACCGTCGATAGTCCGGCGTTCTCTCGGCTCCCCAAAATAAAGTCCTCCGGTCAATTCCCGGACAATCATTACATCGACTCCGTCGATCACTTCTTCACGCAGGGGTGAACTGTGCAGCAAACTTTTGAAACTGCGGACCGGGCGCAGATTGGCAAACAGTCCTAATTCTTTTCGAATGCGGAGCAGTCCTTTTTCCGGACGTTTTTCTCCCGGAAGGTGGTCCCACGCCGGGCCTCCGACTGCGCCAAGCAGAATAGCATCGCTTCTTTTACAAATATCGAGCGTGTGAGCAGGGAGCGGATCATCGTAATCATCCACTGCTCCTCCGCCAATATCTGCATATTCAAATGTGAATGAATGGTTAAACGATGTTTCAATCTGCTTCAGCACCTGTGCTGCTGCCTCTACTACTTCCCGTCCGATACCGTCACCGGGCAGGATCGCAATCTTTTTTTCCATTTCGATCTCTCCCTTGTCCGCTGCTTCAGTAATTATTTTATGGCGTGGATATATTTGCTACTTTAGGCTGGTTTTCTGCACGACGCTGATTTAGCACACGATTCACAGCATTAATATATGCTTTTGCGGAAGCTTCAAGTACGTCGTTATCTGTACCGCGTCCACTGGATTCCGTTTCTTCAAGCGCCAGCCGCACAAATACTTCTGCCAAAGCGTCCCGGCCGCCGGTCGTGGACTGGATGCGGTAATCCTGGAGCGTAAAGCCTTCCCCTACAATTTTTTCAAGCGTATTGTAAAGGGCCTCTACGCTGCCTGAACCAGTACCTGCGTGTTCGATACGCTCTCCTGCCTGGTCCAGCACTGTAACTGTGGCTGTCGGGATATTTGAGGTGCCGTACGTCACCTGCAGTGTCTCAAGAGAATAATATTTCATTGCATCGCCGGCTTTTTCATCTGCCATTAAAGCAAAAATATCTTCATTTGTAATCTCTTTTTTCTTATCTGCAAGCTCTTTGAATGATTTAAATACTTTATTGATCTCTTCTTCGGTGGCATTGTAGCCGAGAGAAATAATCTTTTCTTTAAAGGCGTGACGTCCGGAAAGTTTGCCAAGCACCATCCGGTTCGCTTCTACACCGACGAGCTCCGGCGTAATAATTTCATACGTGGATGTTTCCTTCAGCACACCGTCCTGATGAATCCCTGATTCATGGGCAAATGCGTTGTCGCCGACAACGGCTTTATTGTTTGGAACCTGCATCCCCATCAGTGAACTGACAAGGCTGCTTGTCCGTTTAATTTCGTTCAGTGTAATATTGGTGGATTTACCGTAAAAATCATTACGGATATGAAGAGCTACAGCAATTTCTTCCAACGAAGCATTGCCGGCACGTTCTCCGACCGCATTAATCGTGCACTCCACCTGCTCTGCACCGCCCTCTACAGCAGCCAGCGAATTGGCAGTAGCCATGCCGAGATCGTCATGACAGTGCGCAGATAGTACAGCTTTGTCTGCGTTCGGCACTTCGCTTTTAATATAGCGGAACATGCTGCGAATCTCCTCCGGCATAATAAACCCGACCGTGTCCGGCAGATTTACTACGTCTGCTCCGGCATCAATGACTGCTTCGACAACTTCTGCCAGGAACGGAAGCTCTGTCCGGCAGGCGTCCTCTGCAGAAAACTGGACTTTGGCAAAACGCTCTTTTGCATAGCGTACTGCGTTAACCGCTGTCTCAATCACCTCTGCCTGGGTCATATGAAGCTTATGCTCACGGTGGATAGGAGAGGTGGCCAAAAATACGTGAATTCTTGGCTCTGCTCCTCCTTTTAACGCTTCCCAGCAGGCATCGATATCAGAAGTCAGCGCCCGGGATAATCCGGTTACTGAACTGTTTTTGACAGTATCCGCAATTTCCTTCACAGAACGAAGATCGCCTTTAGAAGCAGCTGGAAATCCCGCTTCAATAATATCAACACCCAGACGTTCGAGCTGTTTCGCAATTTGAAGCTTTTCTTCAAAGTTCAGGTTGACCCCCGGCGTCTGCTCTCCATCTCGAAGCGTCGTATCGAAAACGTTAATGTTTTTCACAGCATTACACTCCCTTGGAATTTGGGTTAACAAACGGCATCATTTCGCGGAGTTCGCGGCCTACCTGCTCTACGAGGTGATTTCTTTCCCGGGCGTTGGTAGCGTTGAACTCTGGGCGGTTCGCCTGATTTTCCGCGATCCATCCTTTGGCAAAACGGCCAGTTTGAATATCAGTCAGGATGCCTTTCATCGCCTGTTTAGTATCTTCTGTTACGATGCGCGGACCAGCCTGAAAATCTCCCCACTGAGCGGTGTCTGAAATGGAATAGCGCATGCCTTCAAGACCGCCTTCATACATTAAATCAACGATCAGTTTCAGCTCGTGCAGACACTCAAAATAGGCAATTTCCGGCTGATACCCGGCCTCAACAAGCGTTTCGAATCCGGCTTTAACAAGCGCGGACGTTCCGCCGCAAAGAACAGCCTGTTCCCCGAAAAGGTCAGTTTCTGTTTCTTCCTGGAACGATGTTTCCAAAATTCCGGCACGTCCCGCACCGATTTGTTTTGCATAAGCAAGCGCAGAGTTTGTGGCGTTTCCACTTGCATCCTGGTACACAGCATACAGAGCAGGTACTCCGGCTCCCTGTTCAAATGTCCGCCGTACAATATGTCCGGGCCCTTTCGGCGCTACCATGAAAACGTCCACGTCTTCCGGCGGCTGGATCTGGCTGAAATGAATATTGAAACCATGCGCAAACGCGATCGCTTTTCCAGCTTTAAGTTCCGGCTTGATTTCTTCTGTGTAAATCGTCGGCTGATACTCATCCGGAAGCAGGATCATGATAACGTCTGCTTTCGCTGACGCTTCTTTTACCGAATATACTTCAAATCCATCTTCCGACGCCTTGTCCCACGACTTTCCTTTACGGAGCCCAATGATAACGTGAACGCCGCTTTCCCGGAGGTTTTGTGCGTGAGCGTGCCCCTGTGAGCCATACCCTACGATTGCTACTGTTTTCTCCTGGAGTGCTGCCTCATTTACATCGTTGTTATAAAATACCTTTGCCATTGCTGGAACCTCTCCTTTTATGAATACTCATTAATTAATAATGGAATACCTGGTTTGATCACTGCTTTTTTTAGTAGCCCGTTGAAAGGCCGTTACACCCGTCCGGGCCATTTCTTTAATGCCGTAAGGCCTTAACAGGTCGATGAGCGCTTCCACTTTCGGAGTATCTCCGGTCACCTGGATTGTGACGCTTTCTCTGCCCACATCGATAACTGTGGCCCGGAACGGGGCAATTAAATCCGATATTTCTCCACGCTGGCCGGAAACTGTCATGACTTTAATCATCGCAAGTTCTCTGGCTACAATCGCTTCATCGGTAATATCACGGACTTTTAATACATCCACCTGCTTATTCAGCTGTTTGATGACCTGGTCGAGACCCCGCTGGTCGCTCACATTTACTACAAATGTCATCCTCGACACTTCCGGGTTTTCCGTCATTCCAACCGTAATGCTTTCAATATTAAAATGACGGCGGGCAAAAAGACCCGTAATGCGGTTCATCACTCCTGTTGTATTGTTTACTGTCGCTGTAATGGTCCGCCTCATGGTTTCACTCCTTCCATTTGATGGTGCCCCTGCCCTGGAGCGATCATCGGATACACGTTTTCTTCTTCGTGTACTCTGCAGTCGATAAGCACCGGGCCGTTGTAATTGAATGCTTCTTCAAGCACTCCCGCTACTTCATTTTCGTCGGTGATTTTATATCCTTTAATATCATATGCTTCCGCCATCTTCACGAAATCCGGCTGGATTGGAAACAAGGAGTTGGAATACCGCTCTTCATAGAAGAGCTGCTGCCACTGGCGGACCATGCCGAGGGAAGCGTTGTTGACCAGAAGTACTTTCACCGGCAGGTTCAGCTCCTGCAGGATGGAAAGCTCCTGCATCGTCATTTGGAAGCCGGCGTCTCCTAGAATAGCTACCACCTGACGGTCCGGCTCGGCAAACTGGGCACCGATAGCAGCTGGAAAGCCGAAGCCCATCGTTCCAAGACCGCCGCTTGTGACCCAGGCGTTCGGATGATCGAATTTGTAATACTGGGCCGCCCACATCTGGTGCTGGCCGACGTCCGTCGTGATGATTGCTTCACCGTTCGTTTTTTCGTAAACAAGCTCTGTAAGCTTCTGCGGTTTAATATATTCAGAGCCTTCCTTGTACCAGAGCGGGAACTCCTGCTGCCATTCGTCCACTTTCATTCTCCAGCGCACGCTTTCCCCCGGCTTCGGATTCACTTCATTTAACAGGCGCAGTGCTTCTTTGGCGTCTCCTACTACCGGAATATGCGTCTCGATGATTTTACCGATTTCTGCCGGATCAACGTCAATATGGGCAACTGTTGCCTGCGGGGCAAAGTGTTCGAGATTACCGGTGACACGGTCATCGAAGCGGGCACCTATATTGATAAGCAGATCAGCTTCATGGAGAGCCATATTGGCTGCGTACGTTCCGTGCATTCCCGCCATGCCGAGGGCCAGTTCATGAGTACCTGGAAACCCGCCAAGCCCAAGGAGCGTAGAAGCGACTGGGATCTGCTGCTGTTCAACGAATTCAAGCAGTTCCGGGGAAGCTCCGGCATGCAGAATGCCTGCTCCTGAAAGTATAACCGGGCGTTTGGCTTTCGTTACCGCATCAGCAAGCTTACGGATCTGAAGCTTGTTCGGCGTGTACGTCGGCTGGTATCCGGGGAGATCCGGCTCGTCATCGTAATGAAACATCCCGGAGGCAATGGATACGTCTTTAGGCAGGTCAATCACGACTGGTCCCGGCCGGCCGGTGGTGGCAATATGGAATGCTTCCCGTATGATTCGCGGAAGGTCTTCCACCGACCGTGCCTGGAAATTGTGCTTTGTGATCGGCATCGTAATGCCCAGGATGTCCGCTTCCTGGAAAGCGTCCGTACCAATCACCGATGTTGCCACCTGGCCGGTCACAACCACAAGAGGGAGAGAATCAATCATGGCGTCGGCAATGCCGGTTACCACATTTGTAGCTCCGGGTCCTGATGTTACTACACAAACACCGGGCTTCCCTGAAACTCTTGCGTATCCTTCTGCTGCATGAATGGCGCCCTGCTCATGACGGGAGAGGATATGCCGGATACCGGTACGGTAGATTTCATCGTACGTCGGAAGAATGGCTCCGCCGGGATAGCCAAAAATGGTGTCTACATTTTCCCGGGCCAACGCCTGGATCAGCATGCTTGAGCCACTCATTTCCTGGTTTTCATCTTTCAATTCGCGCCCTTTTACTTCTCTCACTCTTGTGTTCATACTCGCTCCTCCTTTTATACTCAAATCACTTATTTCTCCATGTCTGCGTCCATGCCGCCACCCTTAAAAAGGACCTCTCCGGATAATAAAAAACGCCCTTTCACCTCCAATAGACAGCTGCTGCTGCTCTAAAGGGGCGAAAAGACGTCTGCTTTTCACGGTACCACCCTTTTTTACAATAAGCTCGCACTTATTGCCTTAGGAACCGTTTTTCCGGTTCGGTTTGCCATAACGGAGGCCGTGTCGGCATCCGGCCTTCCTTACTCAGGTTCAGGAAAGCTCTCAAGGGGGAGTTCAATATGATTTCCTGCTGCTCTTTCAGCCACGGCAGCTCTCTGTGAAGGAAAATCTATTATTTACTGGTCCCTGTCGTCGATTTATCAATACTATTTAATTATATTGTACATCTAATCAGGCAATTAGCCAATCTCTATGCGGGAATTGTCTGAATAAACTTTTACTCCGTCTTCCACTACCTTTTGTCTGAACGCGCGCAGAAGCCGGTCCGTCTCTTCTCCCGGCTCGCCATCGCCGATCACTCTTCCATCCACCTTTACAACGGCAATGACTTCTGCAGCTGTCCCGGTCAGAAAAACTTCTTCTGCGGTGTAGACATCGTGCCTTGTAAAAGCTTCTTCGCGCACATCATATCCCATATCCTCAGCCATTTCCAGAATCGCCTGCCGGGTGATGCCCTCTAAAGCACCGATGTACCCTGGCGGTGTCATCAGCACGCCGTTTCTGATAATAAAGATATTGTCTGCAGAGCCTTCCGCCACATAACCCTGGTCGTTAAGCATTAACGCTTCACTGACCCCAGCAAGGCTTGCTTCCATCTTCACCAGTATATTGTTTAAATAATTTAATGATTTCACTTTCGGACTCAGCACATCCGGCCGGTTCCGCCGGGTAGCGACTGTCACAATCTCAAGACCGTGATCGTAAAATTCCTTTGGATAGATTGCAAGCTCCTCTGCTATAACTATAATAGAAGGGTTTGCACACGATGCCGGATCCAGGCCAAGATTCCCTACACCTCTTGAAACAACAAGCCGGATATAAGCATCTTCAAGTTTATTTTTCTGCAGCGTCTGCCTGATAATTTCCGTCATATCTTCTTTTGATTGAGGAATATCAAGCATAATCGATTTCGCAGAGTGGTATAAACGCAAGAGGTGTTCATCCAGTTTGTAAATATTTCCGTTATATACGCGAATGCCCTCGAAGACACCGTCGCCGTATAAAAAACCATGATCATATACGGAGATTTTGGCATCTTCCTTTTTGACGAACTCTCCATCCAAAAATATCCATTGTTCTTCCACTGATATCACCTCTGCGTCCCTTCAATCTATCGTCTGCCTTCTTAATGAACAGGGTAACGTGTACACCCTCAAAAGGCAAATGTTCTTTCTCTGAATACATTTTTAACGTTTGACGTATATATTACGCCGAATACAGTTTATGGTCAACCATTTTGTATAAACTTTTTAGATAATTTGTACTTCTGCATCAGATATAAGCTCTATCGTCCACGATCGTGAAATATAATCTGACACTTTTCTTTTCTAAAACCCGGGAAAAAGCACCCTGAAGCATCTCTCCGGCTTCTTTTCCCGCTTACGGGAATAAATAAAAAGAGACAGAAAGGGAAGTCCCTTCTGTCTCTGAACATATCATTAATTAGGAAATGGTGTCCCAGGCAGGACTCGAACCTGCGGCCTACAGCTTAGAAGGCTGTTGCTCTATCCAGCTGAGCTACTGGGACATCTGTTTTTTGCGACATTCATTATGTTAAAATATTTTTCCTTAAAAGTCAATAAAGGTTTCCAGAAGGATTTTATTCTCCCTCTGGAAACGGAAAGCTTTGCGAAAGTTCAAGAAGTTCGCTGCCTGACTCTCTTTCATAGAAATGAACATTGATCGACTGCCCCTGGTTAGAGACATTTACGATAGCATATGTCTGCTCAGGACGCTCCTGCGGAAGAAGCAGGCTGCCTGGATTCACAAAAATCGTTCCATCCTCCTCAAACGCCCCCGCTACATGTGTGTGCCCGGAACAAACCAGATCGGCATTGATCTGCTCAGCCTTGGAAAAGAGCGAAGCATAAGACGTTTTCACCTGGTACAAATGACCGTGGGTAAGGTACGTTTTAATATGGCCTACATCTACTGTTAACTCATCAGGAAAGTTTCCCGGACTGTCCACATTGCCCTGGACGATATGCACATCGCTTAACAGCTTATTGTCAGGCGATGCTTCCGAATCTCCGCAATGCAGTACAGCACTTACCTCACCCCTATGACGGTCAAGTACCTGCTTTAATACTTCTTCACTTCCATGATTGTCGCTCACCACTAAAATGTCCATTCATTCCGCCTCCAGCTCTCTATGATTCGTAAAAATTATTTTCAGTCGTCCTGCAGAAGATTTTTCCCCTGGACCCGGAGCTTTTCAAGTGCCTTGCCCCGGTGGCTGATACGGTGCTTTTCTTCTGCAGTCAGTTCTGCCATCGTTTTCCCGTAGTCCGGCAGGTAAAACACAGGATCGTAGCCAAAGCCGTTGTGTCCGGCTTTCACTTCTGCTATTTCCCCTTCACATGTCCCCGTAAATGTATGCACGCTGCCGTCCGGAAACGCCACAGCCAGCACACACACAAAACGGGCACTCCGCCCGCTGCGGGGCACCTGCTTCATTTCATGCAGCACTTTTTCTATATTCGCTTCATCATCTTTTTCTTCCCCCGCAAAACGTGCGGAGTAAACACCCGGACGCCCGTCTAAGGCATCAATCTCCAGCCCGGAATCGTCTGCAACTACCGTGCAGTTGAGATGATCTCTTACAGCTTCTGCCTTAATAATCGCATTCTCTTCAAAGGTGGATCCGGTTTCTGGAATGTCATCAATATTTTTCTCCAGTAACGATTCCACTTTATACCCGCTGCCAAACATGTGTTCAAACTCTTTGACTTTTCCCGGATTTTTCGTAGCTATTACTACCGTGTTCATTTATAACTCCCTTCCGCTGTCAGCGTCTGAAAAGCTCTCCTGGATAGAAGCTGCCGCAGGCCCGATAACCTGCTTTTGAAGCTGAATGATTTCATACATTCCTGCCTCCGCAGAGTCGAGCATACTATTAAGCTGTCTTCTTGTGTATGAGGCTTCTTCGCCTGTGCCCTGTACTTCTACGTACTCGCCTTTTCCCGTCATTACTACGTTCATATCTACATTGGCCTGCGAATCTTCTGCATAGGCAAGGTCAAGGATCGTTTCCTGTTCCGCGTTAAGCCCTACCGAAACAGCTGCCAAATAATCTGTAATAGGGAAGCCTTTAAATTTCCCCTGTTCATGGTAGGACTGCACAGCCATAGCGAGAGCAATAAAAGCTCCTGTCACCGAAGCGGTACGCGTTCCCCCGTCTGCCTGAATCACGTCACAGTCAATCCAGACGGTGCGTTCTCCGAGAAGCTTCAGGTCCACGACCGCCCGGAGAGCCCGTCCGATTAAACGCTGGATCTCCATCGTCCTTCCGGTAAGCTTGCCTCTGGCCGCTTCCCGGATATTACGGGTTTCTGTCGCTCTTGGCAGCATCGAATATTCGGCTGCGATCCACCCCCTCTTCTCTCCGCGCATAAAAGGAGGAACCCGTTCTTCAATACTCGCTGTGCAAATTACCTTTGTCTGGCCAAAGGATATAAGTACTGAACCCTCCGGATGCTTTAAATAATCCGTTTCAATTTGAATAGAACGAAGCTCATTCCATTCCCTTCCGTCCAATCGATTCATACAATCTTCCTTTCTTTTCACTTCCGGCAAACCGGTCATCATTATCGAGTTGAATAGACACGACCTTCTCTATGTGCTGGTCCATCCATTGGTTTGCTATACTCCGAAATTCCTTTTCGGGTCCGGTCGTGTAAAACCTGTGAAACGGAGGGGTTTCTCCCGCATTTAACGTTTCATGATAATTAAGCAGTGTGCTTACTTCCCTGGCTGTTTCATCACCGGAGGAAATTAACTGGATGTCCGGTCCCACTGCTTCCTGAATTACATCTTCGAGCAGTGGATAATGAGTACAGCCTAAAATAAGCGTATCATATGAAGCTTGTTTTAACGGCAGCAGTGTCTGCTTCACAATATCGAGAACGGCTCTCCCCTCGCACTGTCCCTGCTCTACGAGCGGTACGAATGGTACGCAGGCAAGAGAGGTAATTTCCACCTCTTCATTAATAGATTTCAACGCCCGTTCGTAAGCACCGCTGTGAATGGTCCCGCTGGTCCCAATCACGGCTACCTGATCTGTTTTTGTCACCTTCAACGCGGATATGGCCCCAGGTGTTATCACACCTACGACCGGAATATCCAATATTTGTTTCACTTCCTCAAGCACCACGGCCGTGGCCGTGTTGCACGCAATCACAAGCATTTTGATATTTTCAGACTGCAGCCGTGCAATCATCTGCCAGGTAAACTCCCTTACTTCTTCAATCGGACGAGGTCCGTATGGACACCTGGCAGTGTCCCCTATGTATATCATTTCTTCTTTCGGCAGTTGCCTTAGAATTTCGCGGGCAACAGTCAGGCCCCCAAGACCTGAATCAATAACGCCAATAGGTTGTTTCATATTCGCTTCTCTCCATTTTCAGACCTTGTTTATCCGGCTTGGAATTAAACAGGCTTTCTAACCCTTCCTGTGCGGATCCTCTGCTGCTGACAATTTTATAATTTTTGTTCAACAGCTTTTTCAGCTGAAAAACATCAACTTTTTCAGTATACAAGAAAATGCACGTTTCATCACCCACAAAAAAGCCCGGAACCTACCAACGGTTCCAGGCTTTTTGTATTTTTCTCATTTCAGCTTATTGAATGACAAATCCTCTGCTCTCAACAAGTTCAGCAATTTCATCTGCTGTAGAACATTTCATTGCTTCCTCTACGAGACCCTCTGCGTCCGATTTTTTCAATGAACGGAGCTGGGTTCTTGCTGGAAGAACCGAGGTCGCACTCATACTGAATTCATCCAATCCGAGTCCTAAAAGAAGAGGAACCGCTACAGGCTCGCCGGCCATTTCGCCGCACATACCTGCCCATTTGCCTTCTTTATGAGCAGCATCGATCACATTTTTAACTAAACGAAGAATCGCCGGGTGATAAGGCTGATACAAATGAGCTACTTTTTCGCTCATCCGGTCTGCAGCAAGTGTGTATTGGATCAAGTCGTTTGTCCCAATACTGAAGAAATCCACTTCCTTGGCAAAAATTTCTGCTGCTGCCGCTGTGGAAGGAATTTCTACCATAATACCTACTTCAATATCCCCCGAGACTTCAATGTTTTCATCCTGCAGCTCTTTTTTGGCTTCTGCAAGCATCGATTTTGCTTCACGCACTTCTTCTACTGTTGCCACCATCGGGAACATTATTTTTAATTTCCCATAAGAGCTGGCCCGCAGCAGAGCACGTAGCTGCGTCCGGAACATATCCTTCTCTTCGAGACAGAGACGGATTGCACGAAAGCCGAGAAACGGATTCATTTCTTTTGGCAGGTCCAGATAAGGGAGCTCTTTGTCACCACCGATATCAAGCGTACGGATAACGACTGGCTTTCCTTCCATACGCTCAAGCACTTCTTTGTAGGCTTCAAACTGCTCTTCTTCGGAAGGAAGTTCATTTCTGCCCATATACAAAAACTCTGTCCGGTACAAACCAATACCTTCAGCGCCGTTAGCCAGGACACCGTCGAGATCATTCGGGGTGCCAATGTTGGCTGCTAATTCCACCGTATGTCCGTCATCTGTTTTTGTCGGTTCATTGACCAGTTTTGCCCACTCTTCCTTCTGGCGGTTAAACTGCTCCAGCTTTTCTTTATATTCCTGCACTTCATCGTCGCCCGGGTTGATAATTACCCGGCCTTCAAGGCCGTCAACAATCAAAAGATCGCCCTGATTAACCGTGCCCGTTGCTTCTTTCGTTCCCACTACAGCCGGGATTTCCATCGATCTGGCCATAATCGCAGAGTGGGAAGTACGGCCGCCGATATCTGTAGCAAAACCCTGCACATACTCATTCAATTGAGCAGTATCCGACGGGGTCAGATCGTCAGCAATAACGACTACTTCCTGATCAATTGTTGCCAGGCTGGTATTTTCGAGACCAAACAAATGCATGAGTACACGCTTTGACACATCCCGGATATCTGCAGCACGCTCTTTCATGTATTCATTATCCATGTTCTCAAACATATCTACATACATGTTCGCTACTTCGCTGAGAGCGTATTCTGCATTGGCACTTTCCTCCGTAATTTTACTGGAGACGCCGTCCATAATCTCAGGGTCTTCCAGTACGAGCAGGTGCGCAGAGAAAATCTCAGCCTGATCTTCTCCCATGTCCTGAAGTGTTTTTTCTTTAATAACCTGAAGTTCCTGCTTGGACTCCTGGACTGCTTCTTTAAATCTTGCAATTTCGTCCTGGGCGTTATCCACCGGTTGTTTACTTACATCCAATTCCGGTTGTTCCAAAAGGAAAGCTTTTGCAATCGCTATTCCTTTTGAGGCAGCAATTCCGGTCAGGCTGGCACTCATTATTCTCCAAGCCCTTCTTTAATCACCTGATCCACTGCTTCCATAGCGTCTTCTTCGTCGTTGCCTTCGATTTTAACCGTGACTTCGGAGCCTTTTCCAACGCCAAGAGACATAACACCCATGATGGATTTAAGGTTTACCGATTTGCCGTTATATTCTAAAGAAATATCTGAAGAAAACTGACCGGCTTTGTTTACGAGCTGCGTCGCTGGGCGCGCGTGGATTCCTGTTTCGTTTGTAATAGTAAATGTTTTTTCCTGCATGATTCATACCCCTTTTCAATATAGATCGCTTTCACTAAGAAATGCGCACCATGTGCGTTTTTCTCGAAAGCAGGCTTTTTATATTGTACTTCACCCTTAATAAAGTCGCAACTGCGAACTGCTCCATAACTCCAGAGCATACAGCGCACTGCTATTATCAGCGGTTACAGTATGTAAATACTTCTACATTGTACCACTCTGATTTAAGGGAAACAAGAATAGACGCAGTGGCCGCCTCCTTCAAAAAGACGCCAGGTTTTTCCGACTTGCCAGAAACGTCATTTTCATAAAACATAAACAAAAAGACAGCCCGGAGGCTGCCTTTTTATCAATTAGTTCCCGCCGCCAAAAAAGTTTTTAAACGACTGAATATTTGTTTCGCGGTTCATTGCTGCAATGGAAGTCGTTAAAGGAATGCCCTTCGGACAAACTTCCACACAGTTTTGGGCGTTACTGCAGCCGCTGATACCGCCCTCGCCCATCAAGGCTTCCAGACGCTCGGATTTGTTCATTTCCCCTGTCGGATGGGAGTTGAACAAGCGAACCTGGGAAATAGCCGCAGGACCGATAAATGAAGAGTCATCGTTTACGTTCGGACAGGCCTCGAGGCACACTCCGCACGTCATACATTTGGAGAGCTCATACGACCACTGGCGTTTATTCTCCGCCATTCTCGGTCCGGGACCAAGATCATACGTACCGTCGATTGGAATCCATGCTTTAACCTTTTTCAGAGAATCAAACATCCGGCTTCTGTCCACCTGAAGGTCTCTCATTACCGGGAATGTTTTCATCGGCTCCAGACGGATCGGCTGTTCAAGCTGATCAATCAAGGCCGTACAGGACTGGCGGGCCGTACCATTTACAATCATCGAGCATGCGCCGCATACTTCCTCGAGACAGTTCATATCCCAGATGACAGGGTTGGCCTGGTTACCCTGGCTGTCGACAGGGTTTCTGCGGATTTCCATCAGGGCGGAAATGACGTTCATATTTTCTCTGTAAGGAACTTCAAATTCCTGATCATAGGAAGGACTGTCCGGGTCGTCCTGCCGGGTAATAATAAACTTCACTTTTTTAGTATCGGTTTCTTCTGCGTTACGCGTTTCTTGCGCTTGTGCATCACTCATTAGTTACTTGCTCCCTTCTCAGAAGATGCTTTTCCTTGGGAATAATCCCGTTTTCTCGGCTTGATCAGCGAAGTGTCAACCTCTTCGTACTCAAATTCCGGATGATTGGTTTGTGGGTTGTACTTGGCCTTCGTTGTTTTCAGGAAGTCTTCATCATTACGCTCCGGAAACTCCGGCTTATAGTGAGCACCGCGGCTTTCATTACGGTGATAAGCTCCCAGAGTCATCACGCGGGCCAGGTGGATCATTCCTTTAAGCTGACGGGTGAACATTGCGGCATGGTTATTCCATTTGGAGCTGTCATGCATGTTAATGTTCTCCCAGCGTTCGAGAAGCTCCTGGAGTTTATCGTCTGTTTCGAGCAGCTTATCATTTTCCCGGACCACAGTCATGTTGTTTGTCATCCATTCACCGAGTTCGTTATGAAGTGCGTAGGCATTCTCAGTGCCGTCCATGTTCATAATTTTTTCGAACTCCTGCTGCTCTTCCTGTTTCTTTGTTTCAAAAAGCGAAGAAGAAAGATCTTCCGCTGATTTTTCCAGACTGTTGGCATACTCCACTGCGTTCGGCCCGGCAACCATCCCCCCGTATATAGAGGAAAGCAGAGAGTTCGCTCCTAGACGGTTACCGCCGTGCTGGGTATAGTCACACTCGCCAGCAGCGAAAATACCTGGAATGTTTGTCATTTGGTTATAGTCAACCCACATGCCGCCCATCGAATAGTGTACGGCAGGGAAGATTTTCATTGGCACTTTCCGCGGATCGTCGCCCATGAATTTTTCATAGATCTCCATGATCCCGCCAAGCTTCACGTCGAGTTCATGCGGATCTTTGTGGGAAAGGTCCAGGTAAACCATATTTTCTCCGTTAATACCAAGCTTTTGGTTAACACAGACATCAAAGATTTCACGTGTTGCAATGTCGCGCGGAACCAGGTTACCGTAGGCTGGATATTTTTCCTCCAGGAAGTACCATGGCTTACCGTCTTTGTATGTCCAGATACGTCCGCCTTCCCCGCGCGCAGATTCACTCATCAGACGGAGTTTGTCATCGCCAGGGATTGCAGTCGGGTGAATCTGGATAAATTCACCGTTGGCATAATTGACGCCCTGCAGATAAAGTGATGAGGCGGCAAAGCCGGTGTTGATCATAGAGTTCGTGGATTTACCGAAAATGATGCCGGGGCCGCCAGTAGCCATAATGATCGCGTCAGCCCGGAACGTTTCAATTTCCATCGAACGAAGGTTTTGAGCGGCGATCCCTTTACAGGTCTGCTCTTCATCCAGAATGGCCGAAAGAAATTCCCATCCCTCATATTTGTTAACCAGTCCTTCCACTTCATAGCGGCGAACCTGCTCATCGAGCGCATACAACAGCTGCTGGCCGGTCGTTGCTCCGGCGTAAGCTGTACGGTGGAACTGGGTCCCGCCAAAACGGCGGAAGTCGAGTAGTCCTTCAGGGGTCCGGTTGAACATAACGCCCATACGGTCCATCAGGTGAATGATCCCCGGAGCTGCTTCGGTCATAGCTTTTACCGGAGGCTGGTTTGCAAGAAAGTCGCCTCCGTATACAGTATCGTCAAAGTGCTCCCACGGGGAATCCCCTTCCCCTTTTGTATTGACGGCACCGTTCATGCCGCCCTGAGCACAGACAGAGTGAGAACGTTTTACCGGTACAATTGAAAACAAGTCCACTTGAGAACCTGCTTCAGCGGCCTTGATTGTTGCCATCAGTCCTGCCAGTCCGCCGCCTACGACAATAACTTTTCCATTACTCATGCGGATGTTTCACTCCTTTAGTTTATTTAAACACCGATCTTATACGAATGCGAAAATAGCACGAAGGCCAATCACAGACATTGCCACGAAAACGGCCAGGGTGAAGTATGTTGCAGCCAGCTGGGCTTTTGGTGTAACCGTAATACCCCAAGTAACCAGAAAAGACCATAAACCGTTTGAAAAGTGGAATGTAGCAGCCAGTATACCTACAATGTAAAATGCGAGCATCCATGGGTTCGCTACGATATCAGCCATCATCTGGTAGTTTACATCAGCACCGAAAAACTGTGCCTGCACCCATGTGTCCCAGACGTGCCAGGTAATAAACACTAACAGGAATACCCCGGTGATACGCTGGAAAATGTACATCCAGTTACGAAAGTAGCCAAAGCGCTTCGCATTCGCCTTGCCCTGAAATACGATAAAAAGTCCATAAATTCCGTGAAACAGTATAGGAATATAAATGAGAAACATCTCTAAAAAGATACGAAACGGTAAATTTTCCATAAAGTGAGCCGCTCCGTTGAACGCTTCAGCACTCCTGGTCGCGAAATGGTTTACTACGAAGTGCTGCATCAAAAATAGTCCAATTGGAATAATACCAAGAAGCGAGTGAAGCCTCCGGGCGGCAAATTCCTTATTTAAAGCCATATTCATCCTCCTCCATTAGCATAAAAATTCTCTCCATCCTGTTTTCTGCGTTGCTTTCTTTTCCGGCTTCATTACCCCCCTGCTGAACTTTCCACCGCCCGCACAATAAACAGAATTAAAGCTTCCTGTTTTATATGTACTTGTGTACAAGCCGTGTCTCCTGCCTCTTTTCCCTTTTGCAAAATGCATATGCATGCACGATACAACCAATTAGTCACAAAATGGAAAAGAATTATTCAAGGAATTGTACGAAACGTTACGTTAATTGTACTCCCCCTAAAATTACCCGTCAAGAAAACGTATACAGCATCTTAAATGCATATTATTCATACTTTATACGGTCCCTTTATCCGGCAATTTAAGAGAGCCGGATAATTCTCTCTCCGGCTAACCAATAATTATGCGTTCTGTTGGATATCTATAATGTGATTTCGTTTCTTTCTTTTTCACTGAGAATAAAAATACCAGTATTCCCACCCGTCCGATGAACATCAGGCACATGAGCAGGACATGGCTTGGTGTGGAAAAATCATCCGTCAGCCCGGTCGAAAGCCCGCAGGTTCCGAAGGCCGAGCTTGTTTCAAAAATAATATCAATTAATTCCACTTCCGCATTTCCACGTTCAAATGCACTGATTAGAGTAATCGCAGCCAATAAGCCTACAATGAAAAAGGATATAACAATAAATGTCCGCTGTTTATCCTCGGGGTCAATCTGGCGGTTAAACACTTTTACATCCGAGCGTCCAAGCGCAAAACTCCGAATCGTTAAAAACATTACAGCAAGTGTCGTCGTCCGGATACCTCCTCCGACACTCGACGGACTCGCCCCAATAACCATCAATCCGGACATCAGCAAAAGAGTTGGGAGAGAAAACGCCGAAACATCCATTACCGATAACCCGGCACTCCTTGTCGTCGCTGAGTTAAACATCGAGAAGAAAAACTGCTGATGCCAGGCCATACCGTCATAATAAAAGCCAAATTCAAGCGCCCATATGCTGACGGCCCCGAGCACAAAGACGAGAAAATACGTCGTAGTCGTCACTTTCGTAAACAGGCTGAAATTAAACCGCTCCCTGTTTGTCAAATACTCCCTTACCTCCATCAGAACCGGAAAACCAATTGCTCCGGCAAAGATCAGAGTTATGACAACAAACAGGACATAGTAGTCCTCAGCAAATGGGATCAGCGACTGTCCCGTTACATCAAAGCCGGCATTGGTAAAAGCACTTAGTGCAGCAAAGCCGCCCTGGTAATAAGCTTCCCATGTCGACTCAAAATAACGAAGAAAGTATGTACCGAGTATCAGCATACCCATTGCTTCAATTCCTAAAGCAAGAAGCAATATGTTTCTCATCAGCTTGACCATGCCTGAAAACTTGTACTGATTTTGGTCCACCATAATCAGTAACCGCTGGGACAAATTAATTTTTCTTCCAAAAACCATCCACACAAATGTGCCCAGAGACATAATTCCAATGCCGCCTACCTGCATCGCCAGTGCTAAAAACGTAATCCCGACAGCGCTCAGGGTATCAGATACCTGGATGACTGTCAGACCTGTTACACTCACGGCGGATACTGAGGTAAACAAAGCTTCTATATATGTTAATTCATGCCCCGGCTGATGCGAAATCGGGAGCCAGAGCAGTAAGCTGAACAATAGCATTGAAAAAACGTAGGCACCGATGATCATGCGAAATGGTGTCATTTTTTCTGCAAAAATATTTTTCATATCGGTCCCTCCGTCATAATCGTGCATTAGTATATCATGTATGATTTTGGGAATCTATAGAGATTTCCAACTCCAGCATGTATAATATTAGGTGAAGAAAGTGGTGATGGAAATGGAAGAAGAAACAAATAAACCGGCTGCCTTCGGATACGAATTACTGCGGAAAAATGTTCTTCCTGATATTTTAGGCTCTGACGAGCATGCGATATTATACTGGGCCGGCAAACAGCTCGCCCGCCGTTACCCATGCAGCACCCCTAAAGAGGTCGCTGATTTTTTCCGTGATGCCAGCTGGGGAGAGATTGTATGGAAAAAAGAAAGAAAAAAAGACGTTATTGCTGAACTGTCTGTTTACGAAAAAGAAGACTCGTTCACGAAAGCTTTAGAGGGCGGATTTTTGGCAGAACAGTGGTCAAAAATGAAGGATACATACGCGGAAACTTACATAGAAGAAAAGAAAAAATCCACGACTATGCATATAAAATGGGAGTAGTCTAAACCAGACCGCATAGCAAAACGTTCGCTGAGGCGCCTCAGCGAACGTTTTTTACTTCGAAAGTGTTGAGTCCTCCTCCAGCTTTTTCATCAGCTCCGTAATAACGTCATCCGGGAGTGAAAGCTGTTTAAAGTCCTCAAAGGATGCCTCCTTCATTTTTTTCACGGAACCAAAATGCTTTAGAAGCATCTGCTTGCGCTTTTGTCCGATCCCGTTGATATCGTCCAGAAGAGAAGAAAACATCGTTTTTCCGCGCGTCTGGCGGTGAAAGGTAATTGCAAAACGGTGCACTTCATCCTGTACACGCTGCAGCAGATAAAAGGCGGAGCTGTGCCGTTCAAGGGGCACTCTGACAGCCTCTTCTCCCATTATAAGCTCCGAGGTGCGGTGCTTGTCATCTTTGGCAAGTCCCGCTACCGGAATATTTAAACCAAGCTCATCCTCGATAACGCTGACGGCTGCACTCAACTGGCCTTTTCCGCCATCAATAAGAATCAGATCCGGCAGTGCCGCTTCGTCTTTTAATAGGCGGATATATCTTCTTCGCACAACCTCACGCATGGACGCATAGTCATCCGGCCCCTTTACATCCCGGACCTTATACTTTCTGTATCCTTTTTTCCACGGCTTGCCGTCCACAAAAGTAACCATTGCCGCTACCGGGTCGGTGCCCTGGATATTCGAGTTATCAAAAGCCTCCATGCGGTAAGGAGTATCAATGCCCATCGCTTCACCAAGCTGTTCTACCGCATTTATTGTCCGTTCTTCGTCCCGTTCAATCAATGCAAAGCGATCGCTGAGCGCCTGCCGGGCATTTTTTTCTGCCAGCTCAAGCAGTTCTCTTTTTTGGCCGCGCTTTGGCTGCTGGACCCGGACGTTTACGAACTGTTCAGCCATAGAGGCATCCACCGAGCCCGGAATGAATATTTCCGACGGCTTCATATGCTGCTCCTGCATGTAGAACTGCCCTAAGAAGGTAAGAAAATCCTCCTCGGGCTCCTGATACATTGGAAAAAGGGAAACGTCCCTTTCGATCAACTTTCCCTGTCTCACAAAAAATACCTGCACGCACATCCAGCCTTTGTCATAGCTGTAGGCAAACACATCGCGGTTCACCTGATCCTTTACAGACATTTTCTGCTTTTCCATTACGGAATCAATATGCTGTATTTGATCCCTCAGCTCTTTGGCACGTTCAAACTCCAGCTGTTCGGAAGCAGCTTCCATTTTTGTTTGGAGCTCCGCCCGGATTTCATGGTGGCCGTTGTTTAAAAACCGTGCAATCTGCTGAATCATATCGTCGTACTGATCTCTCGTCACCGTAAATTCACACGGAGCCAGACACTGGCCGATATGATAATACAAACAGACCCGGTCAGGCATCGTCCGGCATTTACGCAGTGGATATAATTGATCAAGCAGCTTCTTCGTTTCATTTGCCGCCCCAGCGTTTGGGTACGGACCAAAGTATTTTCCCCCATCCTTTTTAATTTTTCTCGTAATGATCAGCCGGGGATGCTCTTCGTTGGTGATTTTAATATACGGGTAGGATTTATCATCTTTAAGAAGCACGTTGTATTTTGGTTCGTACTTTTTAATTAAATTCATTTCAAGGATTAATGCTTCCAGGTTGGAAGAGGTCATAATATATTCAAAATCGGTAATTTCCATTACGAGCCGCTGGGTTTTTCCATCATGCGACCCTGTGAAATAGGATCTCACCCGATTTTTCAATACCTTTGCCTTACCTACATATATAACGGTGCCGTGTTTATTTTTCATTAAATAGCAGCCGGGCTGGTCCGGCAGAATCGCCAGCTTTTCTTTTAATTGAGTCATATGCCCAACTCCTCTTGGCGTGTAATATCTATGGTGTTCTTTTCCTTTTTTTAAAGAAGGAGAAACAAAAAACTGCCGGCCCAGAGACCAGCAGTTTCGTGTTTTACAAATGTTTGTTCAAAAGCTCTACCAGTTGTTCCTTAGGCTGGAAGCCGACAACCTGCTCAACGACTTCGCCGTCTTTAAAAATCATTAGTGTTGGAATGCTCATTACGCCGTATTTTCCGGCTGTTTCCTGGTTTTCATCAACATCCAGTTTAGCAATTTTAATCTGCTCGCCCATTTCGGTGTCGATTTCTTCGAGCACCGGAGCTATCATTTTACAAGGTCCGCACCACGGTGCCCAAAAGTCCGCAAGTACTACACCATCAGACGTTTCACCTGCAAAGTTTTGGTCCGATACATTGACAATAGCCATGAATGGTTCCTCCTTTATATCTCTATCCTTGCAATTATTCTTCGTTATTATAGCATTCCCGTGCTTTACTGGCTAACGTTTAGCTTAAAATTTTTAAAGGCTCTATCTGATTATATTTCCGTCTGCAGTGCCTGATAAACTATTTCCGAAAGGGCCGGCCCCTGGGCTGCCAGTGAATAGCTTCCTTTTTCCATTACCCATGTCGTAATCGCTTCATTGAGTATGCCGATAAAACAAATTCTTCCGATTTCAATAGAAAGCGAGGGAGAAAAAACCTGTTCCTCTTTTCCTCTCTTTATAATATCGATAACCGCCTGAAAAAACGGGGACAGTATGCGCTGCATGTTGTCATGAATCTCACCCTTTGTCTGCAAAAGTTCAAAATGGGCAAGCGTAGCGAACTCCGGACGGCCTTCCATGAATTCAAGCTGCAGCTGGGCCATTTCAAACAACTGCTCTTTAACAGAAATATCCTTTTGCATGATTATTTCAAGCTTCTGCATGAATTCCTGCATTTTTTCCTCGAAAATGGAAATTAGTATGTGCTCTTTATTATTAAAATACAAATAAATCGTGCCGTCTGCCACCTTTGCCTCTTTAGCAATATCCGACACCTTCGCCTGATGATAACCATGTTCAGCGATTACTTTGATTCCCGCCTCAATAATCTGTGCATGCTTCCTGTTTGGATTTCTCCCCATACATATCTGCCACCCTTTCAAACAAAACCATCCATAATGCCGGTTTCTGCTTCACCCAACCGATATAATGCCTTTAAAAACGCCTCACTCTCGTAACAGAGTAAGGCGCTTCATTGCGTTTGGGTAACACTGGCACAGTATTTTAGTTAGTTATAAATGTACATAATCCGTAAAGGGATGTCAACCATAATGCACATACATAGTCCTAATTAATTAACTATTTGTGGCTTTTAAGTTACATTTTTTTCTATTTAAATGATAATTCCAGCACCTATTACAAAAGAAACCCCCACTGAAATAATAAAGGAAATGATTCCCACTGCACGGTTACCTTTGCTGATTTCCTCATCCACCTTAAACATAGGAGTAAGAAATTCAAAAATTAAATAGCTTAAAATTAATAACACAAAACCATAAAAACCCCATAAAAGCATAAACAGGATACCGTCGTTATGCATGATGGAATAATGAAGAATGTTGGCTACCCCAAACAGTTTTCCGCCCGTCGCCAGGGCGACAGCAATATTTCCTTTCTTGATTTCCTCCCAGTTACGGTAAGGAGTGATAATTTCAAATATCCATAGAAAAATTACCAGGGAGAGCACAGCAACGCTGAAGTTGCCAGCTGTATTTATAAAAGCATTATCCATCCACGCATCCACGTGCATCCCTCCGCTTACTTAAGTTCTGCCACCGTGTTACCGATGCCGCCTTCATTCATTCCGCCATCCCTGGTGGATTTTACGCTGGGATGATTTTTTAAATATTCTTTCACACCCTTGCGAAGAGCCCCGGTGCCTTTTCCATGGATGATATGGACTTCCCGGTAGCCGGCGAGCACTACTTCATCGAGGTACTTTTCGAGGCGCTGTACGGCGTCTTCGTATCTTTCACCGCGTAAATCCAGCTCGGGCTTCGCCGGGGCGGCTGTCGAAGTCGTGGCTACCTGCCGTTTAGGCTCTTTTACAGGCTCTGATTTGAGCTTTTCCATTTCTTCGGGCTTCGCTGTCATTTTCATAATGCCAAGCTGTACCTGAAATTCCCCGTCATTTACCTTTTCCACGATGTGTCCGCGCTGCCCGAAGCGAAGCACCTTTACTTCATCTCCTACTTCAAAGGTACGTTCTTGCTGGGCTTTTTGTTTCACCTGCTTCTGCTTTTTAGTCATCGCAGGAGCTGCCTGTTCCATCTGCCGGCGGGCTTCTATCAGGCGGTGTTCTTTAATTTCCGCGCCTTCCTTCTGCATCTCCTTCAGCTCGGCAATAATTTCCTCCGCCTGGGCTTTCGCCTTATCAACTTCGCTTTTTGCTTTACCTTCCGCATTTGCGATAATCTGATCCCGTTTTTGCAGCACTTCATTCCAGGCAGCGTTCAATTCCTGCCAGAGTCTGGACGCTTCCTGCCGGAGCTCATCTGCCTCCTGCCATGCCGATTCTGTTTCTTTTCTTTGTTCATCCAAAGAAGCAATCATTGTTTCGACCTGCTTTGTATCTGTGCTCATTTCTTTTTCCGCATTGGAAATAATAGAATCCGGCAGGCCGATCTGCCTTGAAATAGCAAACGCATTGCTTCGACCCGGTACACCGACGAGCAGCCGATAGGTTGGCCTTAATGTTTCCACGTCAAATTCGACGCTTGCATTCATTACCCCGTCGCGGTTGTACGCATACCCCTTCAGTTCACTGTAGTGCGTAGTGGCAATCAATCTGCCCCCGGCATCCTGGACATAGTCCAGAATGCTGACGGCAAGAGCCGAGCCTTCCTCCGGATCGGTGCCGGCGCCTATCTCATCGAAAAGCACAAACGATTCATTGTCCACCTGTTTAACAATATCTACAATATTCGTCATATGGGAAGAAAACGTACTTAAGCTCTGTTCAATCGACTGTTCATCTCCAATATCGGCAAATACTTTCGAAAATACAGCGGCCTCTGCTTCTTCTTCTGCAAGAACAAACAGCCCTGACTGGGCCATGAGTGTCAGCAGACCGGCCGTTTTAAGTGTCACGGTTTTACCGCCGGTATTGGGTCCGGTAATGACAAGGGTTCCAAACTCTTCCCCAAGCTCCAGGTCAAGCGGCACCATTTCTTCCGGGTCAATGAGCGGATGCCGTGCCTCCATGAATCTGAATCTTCCTTCGTTGTTCAGCTCCGGCTGCACCGCTTTCTGCTCTCTTGCATAGTAGGCTTTGGCAAATGTGAAATCGAGCTCGGTCAGCGTATTCATATTCACCAGAATCCCCTCCCCGTCTTCCGCAATATATGAAGACAGCTCCTGGAGAATGCGTTCAATTTCCCGCTGTTCTTTCAGCCTTGCCTCTCTTAGTTCGTTATTCATCGAAACGACCGCCTGCGGCTCAATGAAAAGAGTCGCCCCTGTTGAAGACTGGTCGTGGACAATACCGCCAAAAGACGAACGGTATTCCTGTTTTACCGGAAGCACATACCGGTCATTACGTATCGTGACGATGGAATCAGACAGGCGTTTTTGCTGGTCCGGCGACCTGGTGTACTGTTCAAGCTTCGAACGCACCGAGGACTCGAGGCTTCTCATCTGCTGCCGGAGTCCCCGCAGAGCGGAGCTTGCGTTGTCGAGCACCGCTCCGTTTTCATCTATACAGTCCCGGATCTGCTTTTCAATCTCCGGAAGCGCCACTATCTGCCGCACCAGCCCTTCAAGCAGCGGGAGATCAACCGTCTCTTCTGTCATATCCAGAATAAAAGACCGTATCCGGCGGCCGGCATACAGCGTGTCCGAAACCTCTGTGAGCTCGCCGGCGTTCAGCATGCCGCCGATTTGGGCGCGGCGCACGTGGGCGTGAATCTGGCGAATGCCGCCGAGAGGCGCCTGTCCCCGAAGCCGTATTACTTTGGCCGCTTCCGCAGTAAAGTTCTGTGCTTCCTTCGCTTCCCCGAGCTCCCGGTAGGGCTGCAGCTGTTCAATCCGTTCTTTGGCAAGAGTGGAGCCGGCATGAGCCTGCAGCTGCTCTTTCATTTTTTCGTATTCCAGCACACGGAGTGTTCTATCATTCAACAATGCTCACCTCTTTGGTTGTTCTATTGTTTCTTACGCTTCAGCCATTCCTTCAGCTGCGCCGCCGTCATCGTATTTATAACCTGTTCCGGCTGCAGAAGTGCTTTTTTGGCAATGGATATGCCCACGTCCATGTGATCAAGCATACCGGGATTATGGGCGTCCGTATTGATTGCAATACGAACATTATGCTCAGCGGCTTTTCTCAGCCAGTCGGCCGAAAGATCAAGGCGGTTGGGATTGGCGTTCAGCTCCAGAGCAGTGTTTGTTTCGCCCGCACGCTTCATCAGCCGGTCTACATCTACCTTGTATCCGTCCCTTCGCCCTAAAAGTCTTCCCGTCGGATGGGCAATAATGTTTACTTCCGGATGATCCAGCGCCTGCTCCAGCCGTTTCATAATTTCTTCTTCCGTCTGGGAGAAGGAGGAATGGATGGAAGCAATGACGACGTCGAGCTCTTCGAGAATTTCATCCTCTATATCAAGCGTTCCGTCCGGCCGGATATCCATTTCAATACCGGCAAATATTTGAATATCTTTTTCTTCTTCCCTGACGTTTCGTATTTCTTCCATCTGCCTGCGGATTCTTTCTTCATCCAACCCATGGGCAATTCGGAGGTATTTGGAATGATCTGTAAGAGCCATCCATTCATAGCCATGCTTCTTCACTTCCTCCACCATCTCGCGGATGGAAAGAGAGCCATCGCTCCATGTGGTGTGCATATGAAGATCACCGCGGATGTGCTTCTTATCTATATATGGATACGGCTGCCGGAATTTATCCGTTTCATCCCTGCCCAGGCGTGCTTCTGGAGGAATAAAGTGCAGGCCAAAGTGGTCGTAAAATTCGGCTTCATTCTGAAATGTGGTTTTGCTTCCATTCTGATCTTCAATGCCGTATTCACTTAATTTTTCATTTCGTTCCTTTGCCAGCTGGCGCATTTGTACATTATGGTCTTTAGAGCCGGTGAAATGATGCAGGGTGCTCGCAAAATCTTCTTCCTCCACCAGGCGAATATCTACTTGAACGTTATATTCACCTTTAATTTCAATGCTGACCTTGCTTGTACCGTCGTTAATAACCTTCGTTACTTCAGACATCTCCACCAGCTGTTTGCGGACATTTTCAGCGTCTTCCACACTCATAATATAATCCAGGTCCTTCACCGATTCTTCCACACGGCGCAGACTGCCTGCCCGCGCATACCTTTGTACACCTTTCACTTTTTCGAGAGACGCTTCAAGCTTTTCGGCGATTTCCAGCATATAGGCAATTGGCAGTCGCTCCGGACGCCTGCCTTTTTCTGCGAGCGCTTCGAGTATTTTCTGCTCAGTTTTCGCCCCGAAGCCTTCGAGGTTCTGTACTTCATGGGTTAAACACGCCTGTTCAAGCGAGTCCCGGTCCGTTATGTCCAGCTCCTGATAGAGCTTCGACACTTTTTTCCCCCCGAGTCCGGGCAGCTTCAGCAGCGGAATCAACCCCTCCGGCACTTCTTCTGCCAACGTCTGCATCAGTTCTGTTTCCCCGTTGTTGTCCCGCCATTCTTTTATCAGCGCAGCTGTGCCTTTACCGATGCCTTTTAAACTGCCGGCATCTTCAATTTCATTTAGTGAACGCTCATCGTATTCAAGCGCCTGAGCCGCTTTACGGTAGGCAGAAATTTTAAACGGGTTTTCCCCCTTGATTTCCATATATACAGCGATTGTTTCCAAATGGCCGATCAGATCTTTTTTATTCATGCTATTCTCCTCCACATGTCAGCTTTAATCATGTTAGGCATTCTTTTTTGAGTATAACGGGAGTTAATAATTCTGTCTAAGCTCACGCCGCCGGGCTGAAGGCATAAAAACAGACTCCCCTGTGAAACACAGGGAAGTCAGCCTTCATTCTCTATTGGGCCGTCCATGTTCCCGGGGTCTGCCGGCATGATTTGCTCGTACCAGCCGGAAAGCCATGGGGTTTCATGTAATATAAAGCTGGCGACTGCCGAATTGTTTATTACCGGCTCAAGAGCCGGAAACGGCATCAGCATAGCTGCAGCCAGCACAACGAATAAAATTACGTACGTTTCGAGCACCCCAAGCACACCACCAAGCCAGTAATTAATCGTTCTAAGCACCGGAAGCCTGGCAATGCCGCCTGCTGCTCCGGTTAAAAAGCCGGCGATGATGCGGGTGCCGATAAACAAAAGAAGAAAGGCAATCGAATAATAAAACAGGCTGCGGGTATCAAAAGCAGCCAGGAACGTCCCTTCCGCCTGCTGGCCGAATGGGTAGGGGATCCATTGTTCTAAAAACTGCGCGACTTCTTCATAGAATAAAAACGCAACAATAAACGCTGCCACCAGACTGACAAGGCGAAGCAATTGAAGAACAAAGCCTCTTTGAAGCCCTGTAAAAAAGCTTCCGATTAAAATCACAACAAGCAGAACGTTTATTACTATTTCCATAGCCATTATCCTTCAGAATCTTTGTCCTTGTTTACTTCTTCTTTGAGTTTTATATAGTCATCCACTACGTTTAAAGCCGTCAATACCGCCAGGCGGGTCGTATCCAAATAGGGATTGTATGCTTTATATTCTTTCATTCTCTTATCTAAATAATTGGCGACCTGATTAATATGCGAGGGTTGTTCATCACCGACAATCGTGTACTGCTGGCCGTATATTGTAACCGTAGTGCGTTTTTTACTTTGATCATCAGCCACGTCTTCCGCCCCCTGTTCTTGAATGTGCCTTTTCCTTAATAGTAACAGAATAAAAAGGCTCTGAATATCTTTCCCTGTACAGACCCTTTTTTAAACCAGGAGATGCCCGGCAGCTGTTTACTGCCTGAGCTCTGCCCCGGTTTTTTCTTCAAGCATGCGAAGCACATGGTCGTGCGCGGAGCTGACCTCTTCATCAGTAAGCGTTCTTTCCGGATCCAGATACACGAGGGTGAATGCCAGGGATTTTTTGCCCGGTGACAGGTTTTCGCCCTGATAAACATCAAACAGGGACGTACTGTACAGCGTGCTTCCGCCTGCGGACTCAATGATTTCTTTTACTTCAGCTGCAGGGACGCTCTCATCCACAACGATCGCAATGTCACGTGTAGTGGAAGGGAAGCGCGGCAGCGTTTGATAACGAACCGGCGTTTCCACCGCCTGAAGCAGGGAGGTTAAATCAACCTGGAGGGCATACGTTTCGGCTATATCCCAATCCCCAGCCGTTGTTGGATGGATTTGGCCGACATATCCCACCGGCGCCCCGTCCAGCTGTATATCTGCAGTACGCCCGGGATGCATATCGCTGCGCTCTGCCAGAGTGAATGAAGCACGGCTTTCTACGTGCAATTCTTCAAGAATGCCCTCAGCGATTCCTTTCATCACGTAAAAGTCTGCATTTTTTGTTTCTCCCTGCCACAGGTGGCTTTCCCATCTGCCGCTTACTACTGCAGCAAGCATAATACGTTCTTCCGGCTGTACGGCAGCATTTTCTTCTTCAGAAAGAAACACCGAGCCCATTTCAAACAGGGCAATGTCTTTCGTCTGGCGGTTGCGGTTATAGCTGACTCCTTCAAGAAGCTGAGGAATCAGGCTCTGCCGCAGCACTCTGCGGTCCTCGCTCATCGGCATGGATACTTCCATTGTGTACTTTTCCGGGTACAGCGTGAAACGGGGAGCTGAGCTTGCAGTCGTCAGGGAATAGGTGACAGCTTCACTCAGTCCGGCACTTTCCAAAAATCGGCGCACAGTCCGCTTTCTTTTTTGTTCGGCGGTCAGGCTTCCGGCCGTCGTAGCGCCTTTAGGCAGCGTGCTCGGAATATCCTGATAGCCGTGCATCCGTGCGATTTCTTCAGCCACATCCTCTTCAATGCGGATATCCGGGCGGCGGCTTGGAATATATACTTCAATACTGCTCGTTTCCTTATCGGCGGTCTGAAAACCGAGACGTTCGAGAATACGGACCATTTCTGAACCGCTGAGCTCCATTCCAAGCAGCTGATTGATACGGCGGTCACTCACCCGTACCCAGCGGCCGCCCGGCTCCCGGTGGTCCTCCTGCTCGATGCCCTGAAGTACAGAGGCCCCCGCATATTCAGCGAATAAGTACGCCGCCCGGTCTGCGGCCTGCTCCACTCTCTCTGTGTCGAGCCCCCGCTCGTAACGGACACTTGCATCGCTTCGTATCCGCGTATCTTTGGAGGCCTGGCGGATCAGGGACGGATGAAACAGGGCCGCTTCAAGCAGAATATTTGTTGTCTGATCGCTGACCTCAGAGTGCTCCCCGCCCATCACTCCTGCGAGAGCGGTCGGCTTTGTGCCGTTGGTTACGACTAAATGCTCCGTCGAAAGATGATGCTTATTACCGTCGAGCGTCTGGATTTCTTCGTCTTCGAACGCTCTTCGCACGAGCACTTCGTCGGAGCCGAAAGCGTCAAAATCAAACGCGTGCAGCGGCTGCCCGTATTCAAGCAGCACATAGTTGGTAATGTCCACGATGTTGCTGATAGGCCGGATGCCGGCAGCCATCAGGCGGTTCTGCATCCAATACGGAGAAGGCTTCACCTGAATGTTTTCCGCGACTCTCGCTCCGTAATAGGGAGTGTCTTCACCGTTTTCGATTTTCACA
Source organism: Marinococcus tarijensis (assembly GCF_054971385.1). NCBI lineage: Bacteria > Bacillati > Bacillota > Bacilli > Caryophanales > Bacillaceae > Marinococcus > Marinococcus tarijensis. The sequence goes on from NZ_JBQOJA010000003.1 coordinate 116,777, forward strand.
TTGACCGCTGCTGATGCAGGCTTTTCACTTTCTTTTATTGAAGTCACAGGAAGCCGGACGGTCCGGTCAAGCTGGGCCGCCACTTCGTAGGCGACCCCGAGGATGTTCAGGCAGTCGGCACGGTTTGGAGTAATGTCCAGATCCATCACCGTATCGTCCCAGCCAAGAGCTTTTACCGCATCGGATCCCGTCTCCGGATTTTCATCAAAAACGAAAATGCCTTCAGCCACGTGCTTAGGCACCAGCTTGGCTTCCACACCGAGCTCCTGGAGAGAACAAATCATGCCGTTGGACTGCTGGCCTCGGATTTCTGCTGCTTTAATTTCCATGCCCCCGGGCAGCACCGTGCCCGGCTTTGCCACTACAACCTTCTGTCCGGCTGCCACGTTATCAGCACCGCAAATAATCTGCACAGTCTCTGCTCCCTGATCCACCTGACAGATGTTTAAGTTATCCGCATCCGGATGCTTTTCGGCTTCGGTAACATACCCGATCACGCATCCCTCAATCGGTTCGGCACGCCGGTACAGAGCGTCCACCTCTACGCCTCCCGTAGTCAGGCGATCGGCAATTTCTTCAGGAGTAATATCCTCAATATCCACATAATCTTTCAGCCACTTATATGAGATCAACATGTCTGCATTCTCCTTCTATACTCGAGTGAATTGTTTTAAAAAGCGCATATCGTTCGTGTAAAAGTGCCGGATATCATCGATACCATACTTCAGAAGGGAGAAGCGTTCCACTCCCATGCCAAAGGCGAAGCCGCTGTAGACCTCCGGGTCAAAGCCGCTCATTTCCAGTACACGCGGATGCACCATTCCGCACCCGAGCACTTCAATCCATCCGGTATGCTTGCAGATGCGGCAGCCTTCCCCGGCGCAGATGCCACATGAAACATCGAGCTCTGCAGACGGCTCGGTAAACGGGAAGTAGCTCGGCCGGAGGCGGATTTCTCTTTCCTCGCCGAAGTATTTCTTCACAAATGTTTCGAGCACTCCTTTTAAGTCACTCATCCGGATATTCTCGTCAACCATCAGTCCTTCAATCTGCATGAACTGGTGGGAGTGGGTGGCATCATCATCATCCCGGCGGTAGACCTTGCCCGGGCAGATGATTTTCACCGGCCCTTCGCCTTGGTGACGTTCCATCGAGCGGGCCTGTACAGGCGACGTCTGCGTTCGCAGCAGCAGGTCACTGCTGACATAAAAAGAATCCTGCATGTCCCGGGCCGGATGATCTTTTGGCAGATTCATCGCTTCAAAGTTGTAATAATCGGTTTCGACCTCCGGGCCTTCAGTCACTTCGAACCCCATGCCGATAAAGATATCTTCAATCTCTTCCACCACGCTCGTCAGCGGATGCTTCGCCCCGCGCTGGACCTTACGGCCCGGAAGCGTCACATCAAGCGTTTCTTTTTCAAGCTTTTCCTTTAACGCTTCGCCGGCAAGCATTTTTGTTTTTTTCTCCAGACGCTCCTGAATCGCTTCCCGTACTTCGTTTCCCTTTTGACCGACAACAGGACGCTCCTCCTTGGACAGCTGTCCCATCCCCCGGAGCACTTCCGTAATCGGGCCTTTCTTCCCTAAGTATCTCACCCTCACCTGCTCTAATTCCTTTGTATCGCCAGCTTCTTCAATCTGCTGCAGTGCTTCCTGCTGCAGCTCCTCCAAGCGTTCTATCATATCCTGATTCCCTCCATTTTTTGCCAAATAAAAAGAGCCCTCTCCCTGAAAGGGACGAAGGCTCGCGGTACCACCCTTGTTAGCTGCAGTGCACAGCTCACTTTCCTGTAACGACAGGTTCCGGCACGCTTTTCTTCCACGGGGAATACTCCAGCGGCTGCTCCGAAGTGAATTCACAAATCCTTGCTGCAAGGTATTTTCAGTCAGCGATACCTTTTCCCTGTTCAGCAGGAAGCAATGCTACTACTCTTCATCTGCGCATTTGTGTTTATATGTTTCGATATGAATTATTATAGAAAAAGCCTGGCCCGATTGCAACCATCACCAATCTGTCTGCTTCAAATGATACAGCAGGATGCCTGCAGAAACTGCCGCATTTAACGATTCTGCCTGGCCCGGAATCGGAATGTACAGGTTCTGGTCGGTCCGCTCGAGCCATTTCTTTTGTACGCCGGCTCCTTCGTTGCCAATGATTAACGCGAAGTAGGGCTGCGGCTCAAGTGCCGAATACGACGTTCCTTCATCAAGCGAAGTACCGAAGCACGGAATGTCCGTTTCCTGCAGCCATTCCAGCCACTCACCCAGGTCCTCCTGCAGTACCGGAACATGAAACAATGATCCCTGCGTCGCCCGGACCACCTTTTCGTTGTACGCATCCACGGTGCCTGTGCCGAGAACGACCACGCCTTTTCCAAGCGCGTCAACCGTCCGGATAATCGTACCCAGGTTACCAGGGTCCTGAATGCTGTCCACCAGCACGAAAAACGAATATCCGCCGCTTCTCACATTAGAAAATTCAGGAATTCTGCATACAGCTACAATATTTTTCGGCGTTTCCGTCGAGCTGATTTCTTTCATCACGCTTTCTGTTACCTCTGTTGCCGGTGTTGGTATTTCATTAAAAACCTGCGGCCACTCTTTATGCTCTTCAATGAAAATTTCTTCAATCCAGGCCTCCGACCGGACGGCTTCTGTCAGCGCATGGTCTCCTTCAATTAAAAAAAGCCCTGACCTTTCACGTTCCTTACGTTTATGAAGTTTTTTTATCTCTTTTACTTTCGGGTTTTTTGCCGATTCTATCCGCTTCACTTCGCTGTCTCCCCCAGTATTTTCTCTCATCGTAGCACACTTTGACCCGCCGCAGAAAGAAAATAAACAGCCCTCCCGTCCCTCACGGACAGAAAGGCTGGTTTTTTATGCTTCGTACGTTAACGACTCTACTGTGTCGCGGTCCAAACGCTTAGCAATTTCTACGATTAACTGCACGGCATGCTCAAAGTCATCCCTGTGCAGAATAGCCGCATGTGTATGGATATAGCGGGTCGGAATCGTAATGGCCATAGCCGGTACTCCTTCACCGGAAAGGTGAATAGACCCTGCATCTGTGCCGCCATTTGCCATCATGTCGAACTGAAAAGGAATTTCTTTCTCTTCAGCTACACCGACAACGAAATCACGCAGCCCTTTGTGTGCGATGACGGAGGCGTCCATCATAAGAAGCTGCGGGCCTTTGCCGATTTTCGCTCTGGCATCGCTACTTGTCACACCCGGCGTGTCCCCGGCAATCCCTACATCGACAGCAAAGCCGATATCCGGCTGAATAAGGTTGGTTGCTGTTTTCGCTCCGCGCAGGCCGACTTCCTCCTGTACAGCACCGACGCCGTAAATTTCATTCGGGTGGGATTCATTTTCGAGACGCTTCAGCACCTCAATCGCGATAGCACAGCCAATACGGTTGTCCCAGGCTTTCGCCATCAGCAGTTTTTCATTATTCATCACTTCAAAATCACATACCGGCACGACCGAATCCCCCGGACGCACGCCGAATGATTCTGCCTCTTCCTTACTTGAAGCGCCGATATCGATAAACATATCTTTAATTTCCATTGCTTTCTTGCGCTGCTCCGCCGACAGAATATGCGGCGGCTTTGAGCCGATCACACCGGTAATATTTCCTTTTCTCGTCATTACCTTCACCCGCTGGGCGAGCATCACCTGGCTCCACCATCCACCGAGGGTCTGGAATTTCAAAAAGCCATTTTCATCGATTCCCGATATCATAAAACCAATTTCGTCCAGATGTCCGGTAATCATTAATTTCGGACCGCCAGCCTGGCCGGTTTTTTTAGCAATCAGGCTTCCCAGCCGGTCGGTGCTCATTTCATCGGCGTAAGGAGAAATATACTGGGTCATCACCTTTCTCGGTTCCTGTTCGTTCCCCGGGACGCCGTTTGCGTCCGTGAGGTCCTTTAGCATCTGCAGTGTCGGATCTAATTCTGCCATTTCGTGCTGCCTCCTTTATGTACGGTTGTTTTACACACACATGCAAAGGGAAAATATTATTAATGCTGCGAATTAATATTATCATCCATACAAGCGGTGTGGTGCGGGTTCTTCCATATTCAGTATAAAGAACTTTGCCGCAGGGCTCAAACATAATCTATCATACCCCGGTGGCTGTGAAACTTTTTAGCAGACTGTGCGTATATATTAGAAATGAGAAGGCTTATGTACGCTTAATCCGATAGATGCAGAGGAGGGTGTAAAGATTGGGTATTCTTTTACGAGTGCTGCTGTTGATCGCTCTTATTATTATCATATACTCGTTTTGGAGGTACTGGAATAATTCAAGGAGAAAGCTGGAAGCGGCTCACCATAAAAAACAATTCTATCTGCTTGATGACCAGCAAAACGTGCGGAAAAATTTACTGGCCACCCATAAAGGCGTCATGTTTGAAGGCGAAAAATACGTAGGTACAACCGAAAAAGCATTTGAAGTAGTTACGATTTCGCTGTGGGTGATTGAAAGCGAGCATTTGCGCGGCTTCCAGCGCGAGGATTTCACCTTTCTCGAGCGGGAAATTCTCTCCCTCTATCCGGAAGCTGCCATCGAATGGAACAGCCCGGTGAAGGAGTTCATGCAGCAGCTTGAAGCAAAGCAGCCCGAGAAACAATAAAAAGCGGAACGCCTGAGTTACTGGGCGCTCCGCTTTTTTGTTTAATTTAAGTTTGATTTCGCTTTTTCCGCAAGCTCTGCGAATGCTTTTTCGTCATTTACCGCTAGGTCTGCGAGCATTTTACGGTTCATTTGGATACCGCCCTGCTTCAGGCCATGCATCATGCGGCTGTAGGACAAGCCGTTTAGCCGGGCCGCTGCATTAATACGTGCAATCCACAGCTTACGGAATTCGCGTTTGCGCTGGCGACGGTCCCGGTAAGCATACTGCAGGGACTTCATTACCTGTTCCTGTGCTGTTTTAAACAGGCTGTGCTTAGAACCTCTATAACCTTTCGCGAGTTTTAATACTCGTTTACGTCTGCGACGTGCCACATATCCGCCTTTTACTCTTGGCATCGTCAACCCCTCCTTAGCTTATCTCAATTATTTGATCGTGCTTATTTTTTCGTTTTCGGCAGCAGTGTCTTGATACGTTTGTAGTCGGACTTGGAAACAAGCTCCGGCTTACGCAGGTTACGCTTTTGCTTTTGGGATTTATGCGAAAACATATGGCTCGTGAATGCGCGTGCGCGTTTTACACGGCCGCTTCCTGTTTTGCGAAAACGTTTTGCTGCTCCGCGGTGAGATTTCATTTTTGGCATAAGTGACATCCTCCTTTTTTAATATAACGGGCTGACCGCTGTCTATTCTTTACTGGATTCTTCTTTTTGCTCCCGTTCCTGCTCCGCTTTTGGAGCGAGCATGAGGAACATGCTGCGGCCATCCATTTTCGGCTTCGTTTCAATCGTACTCACGTCTTCACACTCTTTTGCAAACCGGTCAAGTACCTCTTTGCCGATATCAGAGTGTGTAATCATACGACCGCGGAAGCGGATAGCTGCTTTTACTTTATCGCCTTTAGACAAAAACTTGCGTGCGTTACGCAGTTTTGTATTAAAGTCGTGTTCTTCAATGCTCGGGCTCAAACGAACTTCCTTCACGTTGATCGTTTTTTGCTTTTTCCGGGCTTCTTTATCTTTTTTCTGCTGTTCAAAACGATATTTACCGTAATCCATAATACGGCAGACAGGCGGTTTTGCGTTTGGAGCGACAAGAACAAGGTCAAGGTTTTCTTTCCCGGCCAGCTCTAAAGCTTCGTTTCTTGATTTCACTCCAAGCTGCTCTCCGTTAGAGTCGATGAGTCGAACTTCACGGGCACGGATGCCCTCGTTTACCTTTTGGTCCTTACGAATAATAAGCCACCTCCAGAAATTTAGTGCGCGGGGCTTCCACGCAAATACATACCATTGGCACAACGAAAAAACGTGCAGACACCCTCTAAAACAGAGAAGCGCCCACACGTATACAGAATATATGCTCTACACATTCAATATATTAGTAATAACCAGCCAACGTTTGTCGGTCAGGTGAGAAGCGGGCGCTTCTTCTTTAGGGATTAATTATTTTCACACTAGGACATCTTAGCACGGCCCTATTAGGACGTCAACCTTTTTATCGATATTCATTGATAGCCGCTGTTACATTTTCCACAAAATCATTCAGCGGCTGTGACTCCGAGTCCTGCTGACCGTATCTGCGCACATTTACGGCGTTCGCTTCCTGCTCTTTATCGCCAAGCACAAGCATGTAAGGAATTTTCTGCGTTTGGGCTTCACGGATTTTATAGCCGAGCTTTTCATCCCGGGTATCCACTTCCACCCGCACATCCGATGCCTGCAGTGCCATTTCCACTTCTTTCGCGTAGTCGAGATGAACGTCAGGCGAGACCGGTATGATTTTCACCTGTACAGGAGAAAGCCACGTTGGCAGGGCGCCTTTGTACTCTTCAAGCAGAAAAGCGATAAAGCGTTCCATCGTGGACACAATGCCCCGGTGGACGACTACCGGGCGGTGTTCACCACCGTCGCTTCCGACATACGTGAGATCAAATCGTTCAGGCAGGTGAGTGTCGATCTGGACGGTGGAAAGTGTCTCTTCTTTGCCCATTGCTGTTTTTACCTGGACATCGAGTTTCGGGCCGTAAAATGCTGCTTCGCCTTCTGCTTCCACGTATTCAGCGTCAATCGCATCCATCGCTTCTTTCAGAATACGCTCGGAATTTTCCCACATCTGGTCATCGTCCACGTATTTTTCTTTATCCTCCGGATCCCGATAGGAAAGCCGGAAGGTGTAATCTTTGATGCCGAAATCGTGGTAGACTTCACGGACAAGCCGCACTGCACGGATGAACTCATCCTTCAGCTGATCCGGCCGGGCAAAAATGTGACCGTCGTTTAGCGTCATCGCCCGCACCCGCTGCAGGCCGGCAAGCGCTCCGGATTTTTCATAGCGGTGCATCGTTCCGAGCTCTGCAATGCGTACCGGCAGATCGCGGTAGCTGTGCTTTTTATTTTTGTAAACCATCATGTGATGCGGACAGTTCATCGGCCGCAGCACGAGTGTTTCATTATCCATCTCAATCGGCGGGAACATATCGTCCTGATAGTGGTCCCAGTGGCCCGATGTTTTATAGAGCTCGGAGGAACCAAGCACCGGCGTATACACATGATCATAGCCGAGGCGCACTTCTTTATCCACAATATAGCGTTCGATAATCCGCCGGATGGTGGCCCCGTTTGGCAGCCAGAGCGGAAGCCCCTGCCCGACTGTCTGGCTTGTCGTAAATATGTCGAGCTCTCTGCCGATTTTACGGTGGTCGCGCTCTTTAGCCTCTTCAAGCATCTTCAAATGATCATCAAGCTGGGACTGCTTTTCAAAGGCTGTGCCGTAAATGCGCTGCAGCATTTTGTTGCTGCTGTCCCCGCGCCAGTATGCCCCGGAAATGTTCATCAGCTTAAACTTTTTCAATTTGGAGGTCTGCGGCACATGGACCCCGCGGCATAAATCGACATATTCTCCCTGCCGGTAAAGCGCGATCTGTTCTCCTTCCGGAATATCCTCAATTAATTCCAGCTTCAGCTCGTCGCCAAGCTCTTTAAAAAAGCGGACTGCTTCTTCCCTGGACACTTCCTCGCGGATAATTTCAAGATTTTCATCGATAATTTTATTCATCTCTTTTTCGATTTTGGGAAGGTCTTCCGGCGTCAACTGGTGCGACGTATCAATGTCATAATAAAAACCGTTCTCAATCACCGGGCCGACACCAAGCTGCACGTCACCAAACAGGCGCTTCACGGCCTGCGCCATCGCGTGTGCGGTGCTGTGCCGGAGCACTTCAAGGCCTTCCGGGGACTGATACGTGATGATTTCAATCTGCCCGTCCTCCTGGAGTGGAGTACGGAGATCCACCATTTTTCCGTTAATTTTTCCTGCCAGTGCGTTTTTTTTCAGTCCTGAGCTGATCCCGCCGGCTACTTCCTCTGTCGTCGTGCCAATATCATATGATTTTTCATTCCCATCGGGGAATATGAGCGTAATTGCCTGTTCTGCCACTGTAATTTATCCTCCTTTTATTACTGTAATAAACAGAAAAACACATAAAAAACCCGCCCCCTCGAAAGGGGCGGGCTCAGCCGCGGTTCCACCCTAGTTTCCATCCCCTGCACAGGGACGACTCTATCCGGGTAACGGCCGGGGATCCGCCGGCAGATACTGCTGTTCCCTGCCGAAGCTCCGAGGGGGTAAAAATAAAACGGTTTGTAGAGAACTTCCAGCCGTGGTTCTCTTCTCTGGGACGCCTGTTTTATTTTCGTGGCCTCATCCTTGCATTTTCCTTTTCGCTATTTCAGCATAGCGAAAAGCTTCTTTTCATGCAACCTGTATTTAGTTTTGCATTACAAAGTCTTTTTCGCTATTCTCTTCTCCCTCAAACACCCGGAGCGTATGATATTTCGTATTACGCTGAGCCGGCGTGTAGCCTGCTTCCCGTATTAAACGAAGAATACGGTTGATGTTCACTTTGTGTGTCGTACCGGCTGAAGAGACAACGTTCTCTTCCATCATGGTACTGCCAAAGTCGTTACAGCCGTAGGAAAGGGAGCGTTTTCCCGTTTCTGGCCCTGCTGTTACCCAGGAGGACTGGAAGTTCGGGATATTATCCAGGAATAAGCGTGAAATGGCAACGTTGCGGAGATAGCCTTCCGGTGTAATACGCTCGCCTTTCATGCTTGTATAGTCCTGCTGGAAGGTCCAGGATATGAAGGCCAAAAAGCAGTTGGACTCATCCTGCGCCTCACGAATGCGCCACAGATGTTCTGCACGCTCTTCGTTGGATTCGCCAAAGCCGATAACCATCGTTGCCGTGCCGTGCATACCGACCTCTTTAGCCATTTTCATGCAGTCGATCCATTGATCGGCCGTGCATTTCAGGCGGCTGATCCGTTTTCTCGTTTTCTCTGTGAGAATTTCGGCGCCGCCGCCCGGAAGTGAATCCAGACCTGCTTCGTGAAGAGCCGTTAATACCTCTCTCAGGGACAGGCCGGACACCTCCATCATTTTGTACACCTCTGCCGGTGTAAACGAGTGCATCGTCACATCAGGGAAATGACTTTTAATTTTTTTGAGCAGGTTCGTATAGTATTCAAATGGGAGATTCGGGTTGGTCCCGCCCTGCATTAAAATTTCGTCTCCTCCGACATCCTGGAGCTCTTTAATCTTCTGCAGGATCTGGTCATCCGAAAGAAGGTAGCCCTCTTCCGAGCCCGGCCGGCGGTAAAATGCACAGAAGCGGCAGAAGGTATCGCAGACGTTTGTGTAATTGACATTCCGTCCTATGTTAAAGGTAGCGACAGGCTCCGGGTGCCAGCGTTTTTTAATTTCATCTGCGGCAGCCCCCATTTTTTCTATTTCATCGCTTTCATACAAGCGCACAGCGTCATCCATTGTCAGTCGTTCTCCGTTTAATGCACGTTCCAGTATTCCATCAATGCTCATTTGTATACCCTCCAGAAAATTCCTTTGTGGCGCTCGCATGAAAATATCGCGAATCCAACCCATTTTCTGCATGCTGGGCGCTATCATCATGGTAGCATATTTATTTGTATTATACACTTAGAATGCCCTCTGCATTTCCAATTATCCCCGGCGGTTCTGTCCATCCATGAACACTTCTTCTGTAAACGGGCGGATGCGCTCCATAATGCGTTTAGCCTTCAGCCGCTCGTTACCGCCCTTCTGGGAATACGTCAAATGCTCTTCAAGTTCACTGTAATCGTAGTTGGACGTATAAACTGTAGGAAGCTTTTCCATCATCCGGTACTGCAGAATAACTCCTAAAATATCGTCTCTTGTCCAGGCACTCATCGATTCGGCTCCAAGATCGTCGAGTATGAGCACCGGCACGCCTTTAACACTGTCCACCTTTTCCCTCACCGTATTATCCGAAAGCGATTCTTTGATCTCACGGAAAAAGTCCGGCACGTGTACAATCATCGAACCGATGTTCCGCTCTGCCAGTTCATTCATAATAGCTCCGGCAATATACGTTTTACCGACTCCGAATTTCCCGTACAGGTAAAGTCCCTGTCCGTCTTCTCCAGGCACGGTAGTCGATGCGAAATGGAGTGCTGCGGTGCCCGCCTTCGCTCTTGATTCATGGTCCATATCCACCTGGTCAAAGGAAGCGTGCAGTATCTCTTTTGGAATGTAATAGCTTTTAATAAGTGCCTGTCTTTTTTTCTTTTCATCATCGTGTACCTTTAATGAACAGCGGTGATAGGCAACCGTTACTTTTCCTTTGTCTTCCATCAATTCCGGCTGATAGCCCTGCATCAGGTTCGGGCAGTTTTCAAGCCCCGGACAGGCATCGCAGTTACTGCGCTCCCTTTTATACTCAAATAAAGCTGCCTTGTTTTTTTCGTACTCTTCCGCTGGTATGTGCGGATGACGGCGCTTGAAATCGATAACTCCCGGGTAGGCAAATACTTCTTTTTCAAGTCTGGCCATCCGTTCCTTCCAATCCTTATCCATCCATCTGTTCAACGAGGATCCGATCGAATCCATCCAGCCGCCTCCTTTCTTTTAACGGTTTGCTCTTTCCCGTCGTTCCTTCAGCATTTCTTCAAAGCGCTCTCTTTCCTTCGACAGCTGCTCCTGCGTGGAATTTTCACCTTCTGCCGGTTTGTTTTCCGCTTGCTCTTCTTTTTCCAGCCACTTAGGCAGCTTATCGTTTCGGACATAGCCCTGAGACCGCCTATTCGTATAATTGTTTTTAGGCGCCTGGCGTTCCTGCGCCTGCTTGTGTTCTTCTTTCGCTAGCTTCATGGCATCCTCTACGGTATGTACTTTTTTCCTTGTCCACTGGCCGGCAATTTTATACACAAGCGCTTTGCTTAATTTCATATTATTTTTCTTCATCACGTAATCTGTCAACACGTTCACGACTCCCGGGGATAAACGGTAGCTGAATAAAAGCTCCTCCACGAGATGGATATCCGACTCCGGCACAGTGGCTCCTTCGGCCACCGAACGAAGAAACGTGACGGGGGACGTCTGTTCATAAAACTGCTTCATCTGCTCCTGTTCAGACACCGGGCGGCTCTCTGCCGGCGCCGGATCCTGACGCTCTGTGCGGTTTCCGAGCGCAGGCGGGGCTGCTCCGTGCTCCATACGGTAATGATTTTTTGCCTTTTTACGCAGATCTTCTATATTTACTTCATCGTCTGCTGATAAGGACTCCTGAATCACTTTTCCCATATCAATAGGAGACAGCTGATACACAAAAGCAAGCCGGCGGACAGTCTGCTGCAGCGAAGGTGTTAGCAGCCGGGAGCTGTCGAGAAAGGAAGGAAGCGAAGCTTTTAGCAGTTCCATGTCGAATCCATTCTCTTCAAGCTGCAGACGCGACGGCTCACTGCCACCGACAAACTCTGTCCCTTCATCTGCCGGAGGCGGCTCGGAAGCCATTTCCGACGCATGCAGGGAAGCAAATACTTCATTGAACGAAGCCGTAATTTCTTCTGCTCCTTCAGGCACAGCTGAAATGCCAAAACGCTGGCGCAACTGAATGTATTTGTTTTTCCCAAGGCGGTTATATAAAAATACGCTTAACACATCATCCTGAAAAAAAGCGCGCGGCGACATGGGCGGCTGGATATCATACACAAATGTCTTATCCTGGGAGTGTGTTTCGAGTTCATAAACCCTGAGAAGCCCGATACCCTCAAGTAGGCGGCGGGCAGCGTAAATTTCATTTAAAGGCATCTGCAAAAAAGCCATCAGTTCATGATGGGTTGCTTCGGAGCTTTCATAGCAGTCTTTTTCCAGTTTATTCTGCAGAGTCTGGTAGAGAGCGATCGCTTTGCTTCCGACTAACGGCTGGTAGAGCATAGACATCGTCTTATCTGTGCTCTCGCTGAATTCTTTACTTGTGCGAACGTAGTACCCGTCCACCGGCTTTACTTCCATCCAATGCAGACTCAAAGCGCCGCCCTCCTTTTTATGATTTTGATGAATCCTCTTTATTTTCTTTATCAATCAGTTCTTTTAATTCATTGATGAATACATTTATATCACGAAACTGCCGGTAAACAGAAGCAAAACGGACATAAGCGATTTCATCAATATCCGCGAGCTCTTCCATGACAAGCTCCCCGGCTTCCTCACTTTTCACTTCTGTTCGTCCCTCTTCCCGCAGTTTATTTTCAACCCTCGAAACGATGCCCTCGAGCGTTTCCATTGGGATTGGCCGCTTTTCACAGGCCCTGATTAAGCCTCTCAGCATTTTTTCCCGGCTGAATTCCTCCCGGTTACCATTTTTTTTCACTACGACAAGCGGCAGTTCTTCCACAATTTCAAATGTGGTAAAGCGGTGGTGGCACGTATCACACTGACGCCGGCGCCGGATGGAACGGCCTTCATTGCTTGGCCTCGAATCCAATACACGTGTGCCATTGGAGTAGCATACAGGGCATTTCATTATTATCATCTCCAATTTGATGGGCGGTCTCTATTTTTATTGGTTCTATCATATCACATTCGCTCCTGACGGGAGGATGACAATTTGTGTATTTCTTTGAATCCCCTGTACTGCAGGCAATAAAAAACCGTTCAAGCAGCTACCTGTGCTTAAACGGTGTTCGTATGCGTATTATAAGGCATTTGCTTCCGGGCGCTCTACACGGATAGGCCCTGTGCCGCGGGGGATTTCTATTGTTTCTTCCGCTTCGGCACCGAGCGAACCGGCAATATATTTAGCGGCCGTGTTCGGATCAATATGATCTCCGCACGTATAAACATCGATACTTGCGTAGCCGTGTTCCGGAAAGCTGTGAATCGTTAAATGCGATTCTGAAATGATGACTACTCCGCTTACACCCTGCGGAGCGAATTTATGAAAAATCACTTCTCTTATCTCAGCGCCTGCTTTTAAAGCGGCGTTTACAAAGATACGTTCGATTGCATTTACATTGTTTAAAGTTTCTTCGTCACAACCCCAGAGCTCGGAAATGACATGGCGTCCCATTGTTTCCATGGTACGTTTCCCCCTTTGTTTCTTTTTATATCATTAGGTCGCTGTATTTTTATCGGCCCGTCACATTTTAAAGGCTACTCTGGGGGAAAGTTAGTCCAATTTGGCACTAACCCTTACAGTAACCGCTAGTATACCTGTATACGCCTGAAAACTGTGCATTTCTGCCGTTAAATTCAAGGACGCACAGGCACGAAATTCAGTATACGACGTTTATTTGCAATTTGCAACCAGTTTTCACATGCAGCATCTTTAAAGCTTTAATCCAGGGCTTAAATGCCTGTATATACTCCGTAACTTCTGTACATAATCCCCTTAGAGGATAAACAAAAAAGCGCCCCGCTCAAGGGACGCTTTCCCACATTAACGATTTTTAAAACGAAGCGACGGAGGAGTAGCCGACAGCTGGTTCCCCCACCATTTTTACGAGGTCCACTACCCGGCAGGAGTAGCCCCACTCATTATCGTACCATGCAAGCACTTTAACCTGGCGGTCGTTAATGACCATGGTGGAGAGAGCATCGATAATAGATGAATTTTCGTTTCCATTAAAGTCTGTTGATACGAGCGGATCCTCGCAGTAGGAAATAATGCCTTTTAATTTTTGTTCTGAAGCCGTTTTTAGCGTTTGATTGATCTCTTCCTCTGTTACCGGACGCTTCATATCAATGACCATGTCCACAAGCGATACGTTCGGTGTTGGCACCCGGAGAGCCATACCATTCATTTTTCCCTCCATGGAAGGAATCACCTCTGAAAGAGCTTTAGCTGCCCCGGTAGAGGTCGGGATAATCGACTGACCGCAGGCTCTTGCCCGGCGCAAATCTTTGTGGGGATTATCCATATTGTTCTGGTCATTGGTGTATGCATGCACAGTTGTTATTAAACCGCTTTCAATACCGATGTTATCCTCAAGCACCTTGACGACCGGCGCCAAACAGTTCGTCGTGCAGGAGGCGTTCGAGATTACGTGGTGACGTTCCGGATCGTAGTCCTCTTCGTTTACTCCCATTACGATGGTCTTATCGACTTCTTTGCCAGGAGCAGTCAACACTACTTTTTTCGCTCCGGCTTCTATATGCATTTCAGCGTCCGGGCCACGGTTGAATTTTCCCGTTGCTTCGACCACAATATCTACCCCCAGTTCTTCCCAGGGAAGTTCGAGGGGATTTCGGTTTTGAAGCAGCCGGATCCGCTTTCCGTCCACAATCATTTCGTCCCCTTCGGATTTCACGTCAAGCGGAAACGGACCGTGCACACTATCGTATTTCACTAAATGAGCCAGCGTTTCAGGAGGATACATGGCATTGATGGCTTTCACTTCAATTTCAGGGTCCATCATTGCCTTTCGAAAAACCATACGCCCAATTCGTCCGAAACCGTTGATCGCTATGCTTGTTTTCATTTAATATCCTCCTCTGGAAATATGTTATGCTTTTATAAGTAAAATCTAAAAATAGTATAACACATTGATAGCGTATTCTTGCAACCTATTTTTAAAAAATAACCACTTTCTTTTACGAAAAGTGGTTATCCAGACGTCTTTATTTTATTTTCCATTGATGGAGCAGCTCGTTTACCTGAGTTTTTGTTTCCTTCTCTGTCCCCGAATTATCGATAACTGCATCTGCCAGGTCTCTTTTTTCTTCGAGGGGCATTTGCGATTTGATTCTCGCGGCCGCATCCTCTTCTCCCCGGCCGTCACGCTCCACGAGCCGCTGTTTTTGTGTTGCTTCATTGACATAAACGACGATAATGCGGTCGACCAGAAAGTTCAAATTGTTTTCGAGCAGAAGCGGAATGTCGAGCACGACATGTTCATTTCCTTCACGTACGAGGTCATCCCGTTTGCTCATCATGCGCTGCCTCACAGCCGGATGAATAATTTGATTAAGCACCTGGCGTTTTTCAGTATCATTAAAAATGACAGAGCCTAATTTTTTTCTGTCGAGCGTTCCATCAAACTGGAGAATTTCCGGGCCGAAGTGCTCAATAATCTGCTCCAGGGCAGGCTCTCCCGGCTCCACCACTTCCCGTGAAATCACATCAGCGTCAATCACAGGAAGGCCCTGCTCCCGCAGAGCGTCTGCCACCAGTGACTTCCCGCTTGCTATTCCGCCTGTAAGGCCGATAACCATTCCGTCCCCTCCTTCGTCTGACAGACTGGACAGTAGTGCGTGCCCCGGCCCGCTACTACAGCCCGCTCGATTTCATGACTGCATACCTTGCACGGCTCACCTTTTCTTCCATATACAAACAGATTTAATTGAAAAGCGCCGGCCTGCCCGTCTCCATTCACATAGGAACGCACCGTGCTTCCTCCCTGTTTTACCGCTTCTTCCATCACTTCCGTTATCTGCTTTCGGAGGATTTCCACCACAGGCTTTCCGAGTCCTGCAGCTGGAGCGTCTGGGAGAATACCTGCCCGGAACAGCGCTTCATCTACATAAATATTGCCAAGCCCTGCAATGATTGACTGGTCGAGCAGCACCGCTTTAATACTGCGCGACGTTTTTTGAAACCGGGTGTGCAGGTAATCAGCGGTAAAAGAAGCGTCACGATAAGGCTCCGCGCCGAGCTGATTCAATGGTTTTTCGTTCCATTCCTCTCCCCGGCTGAATACGTGCATCGTGCCAAATTTACGCACGTCACGATAGCGAAGCTCCGTGCCGTCGGTGAAATGAAAGCGCACATGCGTGTGTTTATCGGGCTCCCCGCCATCACTCCATTCGTAACGTCCTTCCATACGCAAGTGAGAAACAACTGCCAGATCTTCAAGATAAATTACTAAAAATTTTCCTTTACGGTGCACGCGCTCAATTGTCTTTCCCCCAAGCATCATGGAAAAGGCTTCATGGTCATCGGGGCGTTTAATAATATTAGGCCAGTATACTTTCACGGTCTCCACCGTTTTTCCTACGGCCGTGTGTTCCAGATTCCGCCGGACCGTTTCAACTTCCGGTAGTTCAGGCATCGTTCTCTCTCCTTATTTCGCATCATACCATGTCGGACCCTGGGCTACATCTGCTTTTAAAGGCACCGACAGTTCAATTGTCTGCTCCATCAGCTCCGGCACAAGCTCCTGCATGGTTTTCACTTCATTTTCGGGTACTTCAAAGATTAATTCGTCGTGTACCTGCAGCAGCAGGCGGCTGTTCAGACCTTTTTCTTCAAGGGCTCTGCTTACATCCACCATCGCTTTTTTAATAATATCAGCCGCAGTGCCCTGAATAGGAGTATTCATAGCTGTTCTTTCCGCAAAGCTGCGCTGGTTAAAGTTGCGGCTGTTCATGTCGGGCAGGTATCTGCGGCGGTGCAGAAGAGTGGTCACAAATCCGTCGCGCCTCGCTTCATCCTTGATCTCATTCATGTAATTCTGCACGTTGGGATAGCTTTTTAAATAGCTCTCAATAAATTCTTTCGCTTCGTTTCTCGTGATGCCAAGGCTCTGCGAAAGGCCGTAATCCGAAATGCCGTAAACGATTCCGAAGTTTACAGCTTTCGCGCTTCTGCGCATGTTGGATGTCACTTCATCGTGCCCAACGCCAAACACATCCATCGCAGTTTTTGTGTGAATGTCCATATTGTTTTGGAAAGCTTCCTTGAGCCCCTCATCATCTGCAATATGAGCAAGCACCCGAAGTTCAATCTGCGAATAGTCTGCCGATAAAATGGACCACCCGGATTCAGAAGGAATGAAAGCCTTCCGGATACGCCGGCCTTCTTCAAGGCGGATTGGGATGTTCTGCAGATTCGGCTCGGTAGAACTCAGCCGCCCTGTCTGCGTAATCGCCTGGTTGAACATCGTATGGATTTTGCCCGTAGTTGGGTGGATCACCTTTAACAGCCCTTCAATATACGTGGAGCGCAGCTTCGAAATCTGGCGGTACAGCAGCAGACTCGGGATAATTTCATGCTGGTCACTCAACTTTTCGAGCACATCCGCCGACGTGGAATAGCCGGTTTTCGTCTTCTTAACAGCCGGCAGCCCGAGCTCTTCAAACAGAATCGGCCCGAGCTGCTTCGGCGAATTAATGTTAAACTCACGCCCGGCTTGTTTGTAAATTTCCTTTTCAAGCTCTGCGAGACGGCCGTCCAGCTCATCACCGATCACCTCAAGCTGCTGACGGTCCACGCTGATGCCCTGAGTTTCCATCTGTCCGAGTACAAGCGACAGCGGCATTTCCAGCTCCTTAAACAGTTCAAGCTGCTCGTTCTGCTTTAAGTCCTCTTCAATTTTTCCCTGCAGCCGGTAGACGGCTTCACCTTTTCGGATCAGATGCTCTGCCAGTGCTTCTTCCTCCGGCTTTTTGCGTTTTGCGCCTTTGCCGTAAACCGCTTCGTCAGTGTCAACCACCTGCAGATTCCGGCGCTTAGCTATATCAGACACGTGGTGCGAAGATACGGAAGGATCAATTAAATAGGAGGCTATAAGCGTATCATGGGTGATGCCCCGGAGTTCCACGCCTTTCCAGCCGAGAGCCACGACAGCACGCTTTGTATCAAACGTATATTTTTCTTTGGATTCATCTTTAGCCCATTTCTGGAACGCTTTACTCTGCAGCGCATCCTCTGTGGAAATAAAATAACGTCCGGTTTCATTAATAACCGCTATGCCCCAGATACTTCCGTGGTGATAATTTTCTTCCGGCACTTCCACCACCAGGGCAGATGGGGAAACGAGCATATCCTCCTGCACGTCTGTCACATGCCTGTAGGCCAGCTCATCGAAGGTCTGCTGCGCTTCATCAACGTCATCAAATTTGTTTAAGAGCGTTTGAAACTCAAGCTCGCGGAAAAGATCTGTCACTTCTTTTACGTCATATTCCTCATGCTTTAACTGCTGAAGCTCCAAATCAAGCGGCGTGTCCCGGTAAATAACAGCGAGCTCTTTGCTCATTTTCGCCTGATCCTTGTTTTCTTCGAGCCGTTCCTTCATTTTCTTCCCGGAAATTTTATCAATGGATTCCAGCACTTTATCCACGGAGCCATACTCCTGTAAAAGCTTTAATGCAGTTTTTTCCCCAATCCCGGGCACGCCTGGAATATTATCCGAGCTGTCTCCCATAAGCCCCTTCATATCAGTAATCTGCAGAGGTTCAAGGCCGTAACGCTCCTGAATCGCGTCCGGATCGTACAGTTCGGTATTTGTTATTCCTTTTTTGATAAAGGAAACGTGCACGTGAGGGCTGACCAGCTGCAGCAGGTCCCGGTCACCGGTATAGATGCGCACGTCCCAGTTTTCATCCTCGGCCTGTTTCGAGAGGGTGCCGATAATATCATCTGCTTCATAGTTCTCCTTTTCGATATAAGGAACCTTAAAAACGTCCAGCACTTCACGAATGACTGGAAGCTGTTCGGATAACTCAGAAGGAGTTTTTTCCCGGCCGGATTTGTACTCGCTGTAAGTATCGTGGCGGAAGGTTGTTTTTCCGGCATCAAAGGCCACCAGCACGTGGCTTGGCTCCTCATCCTCCAGAATTTTCAAAAGCATGGTTGTAAAGCCGTAAATCGCATTTGTATAAACGCCTTTATCGTTATTTAAAAGAGGCAGGGCAAAAAAAGCCCGGTAAGCAATACTGTTTCCATCCAATAACACTAGTTTACTCAAATCATTGTCCTCCTTATTTCAAAAAGCCAAACCGGCTTCTTATGTACACCATCAATCGGGCTTTCACGTTCATCGTTATATTTTATCATATACCGGGGACAGCGTCAGAATGTCTACCTGAAAAAAAGCATAAAAAAAGAACGAAAGCCAAGGGGTGCTTTCGTTCCAGAGGGGATGCAGCCCGCCGCAAAAACAAGCAGCGGATGAAAACCCGTTCGACCACTATGTTATAGCATAAATGTAAATAGGTCGTTTACCGGAGGTTAAGAATTTGTAAATTCTTCCTCTATGGATTGTCTTTCTCCCGGAAAACGCAGTGTAAATACCGTTCCTGCGTCCCTCGTGCTGTTCACTTCGATACGGCCGCCGTGGGCGTCCGTCAGATGTTTAACAATGGCAAGCCCGAGTCCGGTCCCGCCCGAACCGCGGCTTCTCGCTTTATCAACACGATAGAACCGCTCAAAGATACGCGGCAGCTGCTCGGGACTGATACCGATGCCGTTGTCTTCCACTTCAAGCACTACTTCCTCTGATTCTTTAAACAACCGGATTTGCACTTCCCCGCCTTCTTTTGTGTAAATAATGGCGTTATTGACCAGGTTGATAATAATCTGCTTCAGCCGGGCTTCGTCCCCGTCCATATAAATCCCTGCGTCCACACGCGAAGTAAGCAGCAGGTGCTTATCAATCGCTTTAGGCTCAAGCAGACGGACGGCTTCTGCGGCCGTATTGCTTACATCGAATCGTGCCCGGTTCAATTCAAAATAATCCTGCTCAATTCTTGAAAGCTCCAAAAGATCACTAATTAAATCCTGGAGCCGGTCGCTTTCCTTCCAAATAATATCCAGAAACTGCCTGCTTAGAGCTTCGTCATGCATGGCTCCGTCCAGGAGAGTCTCGGTAAAGCCTTTCACGGAAGTAACCGGCGTTTTTAATTCGTGTGATACGTTCGCGACAAAATCTTTTCGCACTTCTTCGAGCTTTTTCAGCTCTGTAATATCATGCAACACAAGCACAATGCCGCGCAGCTCCTCTTTTTCCCCCAGCACCGGAGCACCGTAGACGTGGAAAAAACGCACTTCAAGTTCATGAAGCATCTGCACAGTAGCACTGGAGCGGCTTTCCGTTAAAAATATCTTCTGGATAAGCTTAATGATTTCTTTCTCGTCCATCGCTTCATAGTACAGCAAATCGAGCCACTGGCTTGTGTCTTCCTTAAAAATACGGGCGCAGTATGCATTCATCAATGTAATCTCGCCGCGGCTGTTTATAAACACCAAGCCGCTCTCCATCGTATTGATCAGCGTTTCAAGCCGTTCCTGCTGCTCCTGGTTTTCCTTTGTCACACTTTCAAGATTAAATGCGAGCACGTTAATCGAACGGGTCAGCTGACCGACTTCATCCTGCGTATTTCCATAAGCCCTGGCGCTGAAATTTCCTTTAGCCAGTTCATTGGCCGTTTTTGTAGCCTGAGTGATTGGTTTTGTCAACTGATTTGTCACTTTTGTGGTAATATATAAAATGATCAGAAGCGCGATACCAAAGCTGCCAATCAATGTTCCCCAGATCAGCCAGTTGGTGGCATTGATTCGTTCGACAGGAATCGCAAGCCTCATATAATAGGTATCGTTTTCATACGAAAATGGCACAGCGTAATAAAGGAGCTCTCCTTCCAGCGTATTGCTGTAACGGATGTTACTTCCCTCTCCGCTTTCGCGGGCGTCCTCTATTTCCGGACGCTCAAAATGATTGTCCAGTTCCTCTGATTCAGCTTCCGTTTCCCCAATAACCTCACCGGTTTCATTCATAATCGTCACGCGGACATCCAGCTGGCTGCTGATATTCTGTGCCAGCGCTTCCCAGCTTTCTTCATCTCGTTCTTCAGCAATCGAGGCAGAAAGGTTGGCCTCTCTTTCCAGACTGTTCTCGAGTTCATCCACGTAAAGAGAACGGACAATCTGCCCGATAATAAGCCCCACGACGGTCAAAACGATTAAAATAATCGCCATCAGAGCTACGATCAGACTGGTACGGAATCGCTTCATGCAGGTGCCGGCTCCTCAAATTTGTAGCCTAAACCGCGGACCGTTTTGATGTATACCGGTTTTTTCGTATTCGGTTCAATTTTTTCACGCAGATGACTGATATGTACATCAACTATTCTCGTATCCCCGACAAATTCGTAATTCCATACAGCATTCAACAGCTGGTCACGTGTGAGCACCCGTCCTTTATGGTTAATTAAGTACACGAGCAGCTCAAATTCCTTCAGCGTCAGCTCAAGCTCTTCTTCCTTCACGTATGCTTCATAATTTTCGGGATACACTGTTAAGTGGCCGATGCTTTTTCTTTCTATTTTTTCCATTTCCTGACCGGAATAGTCCACCCTGCGCATGATCGCCTTGACACGGGCAACCAGCTCGCGAGGACTGAACGGCTTTGTCATATAATCATCGGCTCCCAGTTCAAGACCGAGCACTTTATCAAACTCTTCGTCTTTTGCCGTCAGCATCAAAATTGGAACCTGAATCTTTTCTGTCCGGATTTTCCGGCACACTTCAAGGCCGTCGATCTCTGGAATCATTAGATCGAGCACAATCAAATCGTACTTTACCTCCTGTGCTTTCCGAAGTGCTTCCACGCCGTCGTAAGCTGTATCAACAGTGTATCCCGACTGCTCAAGATTGTATTTTAACAGCGTTACAATGGATTCTTCATCATCTACTACCAATAACCGTGTTGCCATATGAACCCTCCGCCTCTCAGTGCCCCCCTTGGCACTGATTATTTTCCCGAGCTGCTGCATCTGTCACATTCATCATACTATAAGCGAGTCATACAGCTCAATGTTTATCGTTTTTCTCCTGAAGGCATAAAAAAGCTGCCTGTAATCGTACAGGCAGCCTACAGTACTTCTTTAATCGTTCGGTAATGCCTTCATGACATCACGAACAGAATCAGCAGAAGTATTCAATTGATTTTGTTCTTCATCTGTCAGCTCGAGCTCGATAATTTTTTCCAACCCGTTACCGCCAAGAATGGTTGGCACTCCGAGGTAAAGATCATTATATCCATATTCGCCTTCAAGATAAGCAATGGATGGGAGCACTCGCTTTTTATCTTTTAAAATCGCTTCAACCATTTCCGTAAGAGCAGCGGCCGGGGCGTAATAGGCACTTCCATTACCAAGAAGCTGCACAATTTCTCCCCCGCCTTTGCGCGTGCGTTCAATGATTGCGTCAATACGCTCCTGGGATATGAGCTTAGTCAGCGGCACTCCGCCAGCGTTTGAGTAACGGATCAGCGGTACCATGTCATCTCCGTGACCACCAAGAACGAATCCCTGGATGTCCTCAACGGAAATGCCGGTTTCCTGGGCGACAAACGTACGGAAGCGTGCCGTATCGAGCACCCCGGACTGGCCGATAACACGGCTTTTAGGGAAGCCGGATTCTTTATACACCGCATATGTCATTGCATCTGCCGGATTGGTGAGCACGACAATAATGCATTCCGGCGAATGTTTCACCACTTCTTTTGTGACAGATTTCATGATTTTTGCGTTTGTATTAATCAGATCATCCCGGCTCATTCCCGGCTTTCTTGCAATACCTGCTGTGATTACGACAATGTCCGATCCAGCTGTATCAGCGTAATCCGAGGTGCCGGTCACATTAACATCCGAGCCGTTTACCGGAGTCGACTCGAGCATATCGAGTGCTTTTCCTTTTGTCGGTCCTTCATTGTCCGGGACGTCTACAAGCACTACATCCCCAAGCTCTTTCTGGGCAACCATAAGAGCCGTAGTAGCACCTGTGAAGCCGCCACCTATAACTGATACTTTTCTGCGCGTAATAGCCATGCATGCTCATCTCCTATCAATTGATTGGATTACATATTGCTGATTAGAGCGTCACCGAACTCAGAGCACTTCACTTCTTTTGCTCCGTCCATCAGACGGGCGAAGTCATAGGTAACGACTTTGCTTCCGATGGTTTTGTCCATGGATTGAAGCACAAGCTCGGCAGCTTCATTCCAGCCAAGGTGACGAAGCAGCAGTTCTCCGGAAAGAATAACAGAAGAAGGATTTACTTTGTCCAGGCCGGCATATTTTGGCGCTGTGCCGTGTGTAGCCTCGAAAATAGCGTGTCCTGTCTCATAGTTGATGTTGGCGCCCGGAGCGATACCAATGCCGCCAACCTGCGCAGCCAGCGCGTCGGAAACATAGTCTCCGTTTAAGTTCATAGTGGCTACTACATCAAACTCTTTCGGACGTGTCAGAATCTGCTGCAGGAAGATGTCTGCAATAGCATCTTTTACGATGATTTTGCCTTCGCTTACCGCTTTATCCTGAGCAGCGTTTCCTGCTTCCTTGCCTTCTTTTTCTACGATTTCATCGTATTCGCGCCATGTGAAGACTTTATCGCCGAATTCACGCTCTGCAAGGTCGTAGCCCCAGTTTTTGAAGGAGCCTTCGGTAAACTTCATAATATTTCCTTTGTGGACGAGGGTCACGCTTTCACGGCCTTCATCAAGTGCGTATTGAATAGAAGCACGGACGAGGCGCTCAGTACCTTCTCTGGAAACAGGTTTTACGCCGATACCGGATGTTCCAGGGAAACGGATGTTTTCGGAGCCCATTTCATTTTGCAGGAAGTCGATTACTTTTTTCACTTCATCTGTACCTTCCTGGAATTCAATACCGGCATAAATGTCCTCAGTGTTCTCACGGAAAATAACCATGTTAACGTCTTCCGGACGCTTTACCGGGGAAGGTACGCCTGTAAAGTGCTGTACCGGACGCAGGCACGTAAACAGGTCAAGCTTCTGACGCAGTGCTACGTTCAGGGAACGGATGCCTCCACCGATAGGAGTGGTGAGCGGGCCTTTAATAGCGATTAAGTATTCACGGATAGCATCCAGGGATTCTTCCGGGAGCCATTCGCCAGTTTTATCGTAAGCTTTCTGGCCTACAAGAATTTCTTTCCAGTGAATTTTCTTTTCACCGTTATAGGCTTTTTCTACAGCTGCATCCAATACTTTCTCCGCTGCAGCCCAGATGTCCGGGCCAATGCCGTCCCCTTCGATATAAGGAATGATTGGTTCGTTTGGCACCGTTAAATTACCATTATTAGTTTGAATTTTTTCTCCGTTAGACATAAAATAAATCCTCCTTTAATGTGATCAACTTTTCTTTTTACCCGGGCACAAAATTATGCCCGGAACGCTGAATAAGCGGAGCAGGAAAACGAAGCACCGTTTTCCGCTTGTTTAACTCCAGCTTACCGTTCTTCCAGAGAAACATACGTTTTATTTTCCGGACCGACGTATTCTGCACGCGGACGGATTAAACGATTATTTTCATACTGCTCAAGAATATGGGCGATCCATCCGGACGTACGGCTGACTGCAAAAATCGGTGTAAACAAGTCGTGGTCAATGCCGAGACTGTGATACACAGACGCTGAAAAGAAATCCACGTTCGGCAGAAGACCTTTTTCGTTTTCGATTTTTTCTTCAACTTTCATCGACATGTCATACCATTTTGATTCTCCGGTAACTTCTGTCAGCTGACGGGACATCTCGCGCAGGTATTTGGCACGCGGATCGCCATTTTTATATACCCGGTGTCCAAATCCCATAATCTTTTCTTTGTTATCGAGAAGCTTCTGCACATAGCTGTCCACATTATCCGGGGTGCCGATTTCTGTCAGCATTCCCATTACACGCTCATTGGCACCGCCGTGAAGCTCGCCTTTTAATGCGCCGATAGCCGCTGTCACTCCAGAATACATATCCGAAAGCGTGGCTACACAAACACGGGCAGTAAATGTAGATGCATTCAGTTCATGGTCAGCGTGCAGAATCATCGCTTTGTTAAACGCTTTGATCGATGTTTCATCCGGTGCTTCTCCGTTTAGCATATACAAAAAGTTTGCAGAAAAGCTCAGTGCAGGATCAGGCTTAATCGGGTCTTTTCCTTTTCGAACTCTTGCAAAACCTGTAACGAGAGATAAAATTTGTGCCTGCAGTCGCACAGCTTTACGCTGGTTTGCTTCTTCGCTCATGTCATCGGCTTCACTGTCGTACAGACTCAACTGCGAAACTGCAGTACGAAGAGCAGCCATAGGGCGCACTTTATCGACCGGATACTGTTTCATGTATTCAAAAATTTCATCCGGTACACTCATATTATCCATGAGCGACTGACGGAAATTATTATATTCTTCTTTGGTTGGAAGCTCCCCGTACCAAAGTAGATAAATAACTTCTTCAAAAGATGCATTTTCTGTAAGGTCATCAATATGATAACCCTGGTATCTCAATACATCATCAACAATGGAGCTGACACTGGAAGTAGTAGCTACAACGCCTTCTAAACCACGAGTTGAACTCATTACACAATCTCTCCTTTAATTCAAAAAGTATAGCGTATGTACTGAAGAAGGAAAATGCTTACATTTTCCTTTTAATAAAACATACGCTTCGAAAACAGAACGGTTGGTCTGTTTTTGACATAAAAGCCCAATTGCACTGCCACTTTTTGGAGGTATAGCGCATTCAATTGTGTACACAATAATGACTTTTACCCTGTGGGGGGCAGCCGGAGACACCTCCGGCTGTTATCCAGCCGCCTATCCGCCGAGAGAGGAAAACCACTCCACGGCTCTCATCGCAATATAAGCGATGCCGGCCCCGATAAGAGGCCCGACGGCAATACCGTTAAACAGAGCTACTGCTAAAATGGTGCCAAGCACAAGCGCAGTAGTGATATGCGGATCTGTTTGAAGCAGCTCTACACCACCCTTGGCAATAAGCGCAACCAGTATGCCCGAGGCGAGCGCAATCCATGCATAATAGGAACGAACTGCTTCACCAAGCTGGCGAAAGCCAATATCCCCGGTAGCAATGGGGACCAGAACCGCAAATGTCAAAATAGTAACAGCAATTTCAATGCCTTTTGCCTGCATAAACGGAAATATTTTATCGCCCAGTCCTGTCCATTTTATAACGATTAAAGCAGCGACAGCTATGATTAATGACTGGTTTTTTGCGAAAATCCCCACCGCAAGCAGTATAAGTAAAAAAACTGAGGCTTGCGATAACAATGCATGGTCATCCTTCCAAATTAAACGCTCCTAATAATCCTACCACATTTGACAATTTCATGTCATGTACGCCCGGAAAGTTTTCAGAAGTTTCAATCGGGAGCAGGCTCACCACCTGCGCCCCATCACTCTTATATTCCCATTATCCACCATTTTTTTAAACCATTTCTTTAAAACGGCTTTCATTCCTCTTCTCGACCACGGAATTAACAGGCTGAAACCGAGAGCGTCTGTGATAAATCCCGGGGTGAGCAGAAGCGTACCGCCAACAAGAATACAGACGCCATCCAGAACAATATCTCCAGGCACCTCTCCCCGCTGCGTCTGCATCTGCAGCGTACGGAACACCTGCAGGCCTTCCCGTTTCGCAAGCCAGGCACCAAGCAGTCCGGTCGCAATAATGAGTGCAATTGTCGGCCATATGCCAATCGTGTTACCGGATAATATTAATACACCTACTTCTGCGGCCGGTACAATAATCAGCAGTAATAAAAACCATTTAGCCATCTGCCCGCCCCCTTTCATTTAAAATTTTATCCAGATCCCTGCCTCGTTTCAGAATTTCGGTTATATAGATAGTGCCCAGAACTCCTTACAGTACACTTGCATGTCCGCGGTAAATGTCACCTCTTGAAGCGTCGACTGTAATTTCCTCACCGTCTTCAAACAAGCTTCTGGCTTCTTCAACCCCCACTACTACAGGGATACCCAGATTCAATCCTACAACAGCAGCGTGGGAGGTTAAGCCGCCTTCTTCTGTCACCACAGCCAGCGCTTTTTCCACAGCCGGCATCATATCTTTATCCGTTGCCTGGGTGACGAGTACTGCGCCCTCTGTCATTTTGGCATTTGCTTCTTCTGCACTTCCTGCTACCACGACTCGGCCTGATGCAGTGTAACGGCCGATACCCTGGCCTTTTGCAACCGTTTCACCGATCACGTGGACCTTCATCAGATTAGTCGTTCCTGTTTCACCTACAGGCACTCCGGCAGAGATAACCACAAGATCTCCACGGCTGACAAGTTCTTCCGACAGCGCTTTGCTTACGGTAACATCAAGCATTTCATCGGTAGTGCTCGATTTTGTGCCAAGCAGCCCCTGAACGCCCCAAATTAAAGCGAGCCGGCGATAGACACGCTCATTACTTGTAACTGCAATGATCGGTGACTCCGGACGGTATTTTGAAACAATGCGTGCAGTATACCCGCTTTCGGTGGCGGTCAGAATCGCCGAAGCATTCAATGAATGGGCGGTATAGGCAACCGACTGCCCGATGGAGTTGGTAATGGAAGGCTTGCTTTCTTTTGTTTTTTCATCAAGCGTATTGCGATACTGCAGCGAGGATTCTGCTCTCAGCGCGATGTTGCTCATCGTTTCCACGGACTCCACTGGATAGTCCCCGGCCGCGGTTTCCCCGGAAAGCATGATAGCGTCTGTACCATCGAAAATGGCATTCGCCACATCACTTGCTTCAGCGCGGGTTGGACGCGGGTTGTGCTGCATGGAGTCAAGCATCTGTGTAGCTGTAATGACTGGCTTCGCCAGGAAGTTACAGCGTTTAATCAGACGCTTTTGTACGAGCGGTACTTCTTCTGGTGGAATTTCAACGCCCATATCCCCGCGCGCCACCATCAATCCGTCGGACACTTCAAGAATTTCCTCAACGTTGTCGATGCCTTCCTGGTTTTCAATTTTCGGCACAATGAACGTATCCTCTGCTCCGTGTTTTTCCAGGAGCTCCCGGATTTCCAAAACATCAGAGGCCCGGCGCACAAACGAAGCGGCAATAAAATCGACGTTGTTTCTGATCCCGAATTCGATGTCATCCGCATCTTTTTCTGTGATACCTGGCAAATTGACCTTCACATTCGGAAGGTTAACGCCTTTTTTGTTCTTCAGTTCACCGTTGTTCAGCACCTTCGTATGAACTTCCTTGTCCTCAATACCGGTAACTTCGAGCTCAATCAGTCCATCATCGAGAAGGATTTTTTTGCCGACTTCCATATCGTCTGTCAGGCCATCGTGGGTGACAGAGATTTTTTCAGTTGTCCCTACGACTTCTTCTGTGCTGATGATGAGTGACTGCCCTTTTTCAAGCTGGATGGAGCCGCCTTCCATCGTATGAGTCCGTACTTCCGGACCCTTTGTGTCCAGCAGAATAGCAACGTTTTTTTTCAAACGGGCAGAAACTTCGCGTATGCTGTCAATCCGGGCCTGATGCTCAGCAAAGTCTCCGT
The DNA here is from genome assembly GCF_054971385.1 of Marinococcus tarijensis. Lineage (NCBI taxonomy): Bacteria > Bacillati > Bacillota > Bacilli > Caryophanales > Bacillaceae > Marinococcus > Marinococcus tarijensis. The sequence goes on from NZ_JBQOJA010000003.1 coordinate 144,786, forward strand.
GGGAAAAGTTAAGTCTCGCTACATTCATGCCATTTTCAATTAATTTCTCCAGCGTTTCCGGCGCTTCACTTGCCGGTCCTATCGTACATACAATTTTTGTTTTTCGCATGATTTTCCTCCTGTTCTCTCTCTAAAATCCTAGTTCATTGTACCATAGAAACTTTTCATCCGTGACACTGCGTTGAATCCGGAATTAAATCGACAGTTCCTGAGACAATTTATACATGCCGGAGTCTACCTGATGCTTTTGCTTAAGCACTTCCGGAATGGATTTATCAACAATCTCATTTTTTTCAATGCCGACCATACGTCCTTCTTTACCGTTTAAAAGAAGCTCCACGGCCCTCGCTCCGAGACGGCTTGCGAGCACACGGTCAAATCCGGTCGGCGAGCCTCCGCGCTGGATATGGCCAAGCACGGTCACCCTCGTTTCAAGATTCGTCGTATCCTGAATTTTTTGGCCGAATTCTGTTCCGCTTCCCACGCCTTCAGCGATAATGATGATACTGTGTTTTTTGCCCCTCGCGTGACCGCGGCGGAGACGGCTTACTACCTGATCCATGTCATACTCTTCTTCTGGAATAAGAATCGTCTCTGCGCCGTCGGCGAGCCCGGACCAGAGAGCGAGGTCACCGGCATCTCTGCCCATTACTTCAATAACGTATGTACGCTCATGTGAAGTGGCGGTATCACGAATTTTATCAATAGCGTCGATGACTGTGTTCAGCGCCGTATCAAAGCCGATGGTGTAATCCGTTCCCGAAATGTCATTATCGATTGTGCCCGGTACGCCAATCGTCGGATAACCAAGCTCTGTCAATTTTTCAGCGCCGCGGAAGGAACCGTCACCGCCTATAACGACCAATGCTTCAATCCCTCTTGCATTCAGCTGATCCACTGCCTTCTGGCGTCCTTCGGGGGTACGGAACTCTTCGCAGCGGGCGGTATACAATTTTGTTCCGCCGCGGTGGATAATATCCCCTACGTCGCCAAGCTCCATTTTTTTGATATCGCCTTCGATCAACCCGGCATAACCGTACTGAACCCCGTAAACCTCAAGATCGTGATAAATCGCCTTCCGGACCACAGCACGGATGGCTGCATTCATTCCCGGAGAATCTCCTCCACTAGTTAGTACTCCAATCCGTTTCATTCCATAACTCCTTCCCTTTGCATTCCTGTTTATCATTATACCCGTTATAGACCCGATGACACAAAAGTAATTGTATTTAAAAAACCGCTATAAACGAAAAGCCACACTAAGAGGGGACCTCTGTGACAGTCCCCGGTACGGCTTCTTCAATACCGGCTGAATAACAGGGGCCCGTTCAATTTCATAAAAAAAGCGCCACCCGGCGCTTTCCTAAAAATCACTTTCTTCAAACGTACCCATCTGCTTAAATTTTTCATACCTTGATTCTATTAATTCATTCGGTGTTAATACAAGCAGATCCTTCAAAGATTGCTGAAGCGTTTTTCGCAGAATAGCCATCTGTTCTTTCGGATCATGATGGGCCCCTCCCCGGGGTTCCTTCACAATCTCATCAATTACGCCAAATTCCTTCAAGTCACCGGCTGTGATACGCATAGCTTCAGCAGCTTCCCTTGCATATGAAGCATCCTTCCACAGGATAGAGGAAGCCCCTTCTGGAGAAATCGTCGAATACCATGAATTTTCGAACATATGTACATGATTCGCTACTCCAAGCGCAAGACCGCCTCCACTGCCGCCTTCTCCGATAACAACACTAATCACCGGCACTTTCAGCCCGGCCATTTCCATCAGGTTACGCGCAATAGCTTCACTCTGACCCCGCTCTTCCGCTGCTTTTCCGGGATAAGCGCCCTTCGTATCAACGAAGCAGATCACCGGCCGGTTGAACTTTTCGGCCTGCTTCATGAGTCGAAGCGCCTTGCGGTACCCTTCCGGATGCGGCATGCCGAAATTCCGGCGCACATTTTCCTTCGTATCCCTTCCACGCTGATGTCCGATAACAGTTACCGGGCTTCCTTCAAAGAAGGCAATGCCTCCGACAATTGCTTCGTCATCGCCAAACAGCCGGTCGCCGTGCAGTTCAATGAATTGCTCAAACAAACTGTCAATATAATCCAGCGTGGTGGGCCGCTCCGGGTGCCTCGCGATCTGCACCCGCTGCCACGGCTTTAAATTATTATATACTTCTGCTTCGAGCTGCTCCAGCCGCTGTTCCAGCTTTTCTATCTCTCCGCTTAAATCAATGTCCTTCTCATCTGTGAAGCTTTTTAATTCATCGATTTTGTTCCGGAGCTCCATGATTGGTTTTTCAAAAGGAAGATGATTTTCCATTGTCACTTACTCCCTTCACGTATGCATCTGCACGATCGCGGACAAAACATTTTTCATGTCCTGCCTATGCAGTACCTTGTCGAGCTGTCCGTGTTTAAGCAAAAATTCCGCTGTCTGAAAGTCTTCGGGAAGCTCCTGGCGTATTGTCTGTTCAATTATTCTTCTTCCAGCAAAGCCTATTAACGCTTCCGGCTCGGCAAAATTGTAATCCCCAAGAGAGGCAAAGCTTGCGGAAACGCCGCCGGTAGTAGGGTGAGTCATAACTGATACAAATAAAAGCCCTGCTTCATCCATTTTTTTCAGCGCTGCACTCGTCTTGGCCATTTGCATGAGGCTTAGAATCCCTTCCTGCATCCGGGCCCCGCCCGAAGCCGAAAACAAAATAAAGGGGGCATGGAGGTCAAGTGCCCGTTCGATTGCCCGTGCGATTTTCTCTCCGACTACCGACCCCATGCTCCCCATCCTAAACGCCGGGTCCATGACACCAAGAACCACCGGGGTGCCTCCGATCGTCCCTTCACCTGTGACGACAGCTTCCTTATGACCAGTCTTTTTCTGATCCTTTTCAAGCTTTTCTTTGTATTCCGGGAACTCCAGAGGATCTGCCGAAACCATATGAGGGTTTAATTCACGGAAGGAATCCGTATCGAGGATCAAATCGATCCGTTCGGAAGGAGTCATCGGCATATGATGACCACAGTGCATACAGACATTGGCATGTTTCATTAACTCTTTCGTATACACAATTGTTTTACATTTAGGGCATTTTGTCATAACGCCTTCATTCATTGTTTTCGGCTGTTCCCGTTCAGCCGGCATTGAAGCATATTTCCGCCTTTTGCTGAATAAATCTTTGATCATCATAAAGACACCTTCTTCATATTTAATGCTTGGCTGCTCCGCAAATAATAAAAACGCAAGCAGACTGCAGCGTCCCGGAATGCAATTCACCGTTCAGCGGGTGTACATAACGCAGCGCTGTTGTTTTATTTGCAGATGTACATCAGGAGCGACCGTTTTGTCAGCGATCGCTCCTGCTATTAGTCTCCCACATAGTTTATCACATACAGGCTCTAATATATAGGAAAAGCCAGACATCTTCAATGGCTAAGAGTGTAGGTCTTTACTATTCTTCGATATCAGAAAGAGCTCTTGTTTTTTCCTTAATTTTTTCCGGATCAGCATTTTTTCGCGCCACACCTGTTTCCATAGCTGTTTTCGCTACTGCTGCAGCTACTTCTGGAGCGACTCTCGGATCAAACGGATTCGGAATAACATAATCTTCGTTCAGCTCATCGTCGGTAATCAGCTCTGCAATAGCATATACAGCTGCTTTTTTCATATCCTCGTTAATATGGGTGGCGTTTACATCGAGGGCCCCCCGGAAAATACCCGGAAACGCGAGCACGTTGTTTACCTGGTTCGGAAAATCGGAGCGGCCCGTACCGATCACTTTCGCTCCAGCTTCCTTCGCGTCGTCCGGAGTAATTTCAGGGTCCGGGTTGGCCATCGCAAAGATGATAGGGTCATCATTCATGGACTCTACCATTTCCTTCGATAACACTCCCGCCACAGAAACTCCAATAAATACATCCGTGTTCTGTACAACCTCTTTTAATCCGCCGGCAACATTTTCATTGTTCGTTACTTTTGCGACTTCCGCTTTCATGTCGTTCATGCCCTCCGGACGCCCTTCGTAGATGGCTCCCTTGGAGTCACATAAAATTACGTCCTTCACTCCAAAGCGGCGCAGAAGTTTAATAATAGCAATGCCGGCTGAACCTGCCCCGTTAATAACTACGCGGATTTCAGACATATGCTTTTTATTGAGCTTCAGGGCGTTGATTAACCCGGCTACAGTAACGATTGCAGTGCCGTGCTGATCGTCATGAAAAACAGGAATATTCGTTTCTTTTTTCAGCCGTTCTTCAATGACAAAGCAGTTAGGAGCGGCGATATCTTCAAGATTCACGCCGCCAAACGTTGGCTGCATTAATTTTACCGTTTCTACAATTTTGTCGACATCATTTGTTTCGAGGCAGATCGGAAAAGCATCTACACCCGCGAAGGATTTAAACAGCACCGCCTTTCCTTCCATAACAGGCAGGGACGCTTCCGGGCCGATATTACCCAGGCCAAGCACGGCAGAGCCGTCGGACACGACCGCTACCATATTTCCTTTCATTGTATATTCAAATACCTTTTGTTTATCATCAAAAATTTCTTTGCACGGCTCGGCTACACCTGGAGAATATGCCAGACTTAAATCTCTTCCATTTCTCACCGGTACTTTCGAGACCGTTTCCAGTTTTCCCTGATTCTGTTTATGAATATGTAGTGCTTCCTCGCGGGTTGTCGGCATGGTGCCACTCTCCTTCAGCGTTTTTTATACTTTAATTATAACCCTGTGCTTTTAGAAGCACATTAAATGTTTCATTCGTTTTAATTATAAACGTTACCTATTATAACAGAATAATCAGTCAGCGGCATCTTTATTTGATTTTAAAATAATGGATTTTGTTGAAACAATCTTTTCAAGTTCACGTATACACGCACTGCCGGCATTCGTTTTTAAGCTTTTTCCGAGCTGAATGGTGCGCTCCTGCTGCTCATCATAGACGATGACAGGTACAGCACCGGGCGACTGCCGCAGTATCTGTTTAATTCGGCGCAGTGCCTGTTCTCCGCTTTCTGCCGGCAATTTAACAAACAGTGTATTCTCCGACTGTTTTTCAAGCTCCTGCAGGGACAGACAGTCTTCTGCGATCATTTTGCTGGTGCGGGCCTGTTTATCAGTGCGCCCCTGGATCAAAAGGATCGACTTTTCTGTAAGCAGTGATTTTACATTTCGGTAGACGTTCGGAAATACGACCACTTCAAGCTCCCCGGAGCCATCATCCATCGTCAGAAAACACATGGACTGTCCATTTTTCGTTCGCACCGTTTTTACGGTCCGCACGAACCCTCCGGCCCAGCGCAGCTGATTATCCGCTGGAAGCGAGCTTCCAAGATCCCATAACCGGAAGGAAGCAAAAAGTTCACTGTATGCATCCAGCGGATGGCCGCTTAAGTAATATCCGGAGGCTTCTTTTTCCATCTCAAGCTTTTCTTCGCGGGTAAGGGGCTCAGCTTCAATCCAGCGCATTCTCGGCGCCAGCTCTGTGCCAAACTCCTGGAATTCCTGTTCTCCTTCGATCATCCGCAGTGAACGGTCAAGCGAAGCGAGCAGCGTCGACCGCTCAACACCAAATTCATCAAACACCCCAGCCTGAATAAGGTATACAAACCCCTGACGGCCAATCGCTCTTGTATCCACGCGGTGAAGAAAATCAAGCCAGTATTCAAAGCGTCCACCGTTTTTCCTTTCGTTTAAAATCATCTGGATATTATTTTTACCTGCCTGTTTAATGATATTCAAGCCAAAACGAAGATTTCCTTCCTCAATACGAAAACCGTAGCCGCTTTGATTGATTGAAGGCGGAAGCAGCCTAATGCCAAGCTCTTTTGCTTCCCGCTGATATTCCAGAAATTTTTCTTCACTTCGCACATGACTTGTCATTAATGAAGAGAAAAATACGGCCGGATAGTGGGCTTTAATATAAGCCAGCTGATAGGAGATGACGCTGTAGGCCACTGCGTGGCTTTTATTAAAACCATAATTGGCAAACTGTTCTATCCAGCTGAATATTGTTTCTGCTTCTGTTTTCGGCACGCCTGACGCTGCGGCTTTTTCAAGAAAGCGTTTTTCTTCTTTTTTCATTTCATCAGCGTTTTTTTTGCTGATAGCCCTCCGGAAGGAGTCCGCTTCTCCCATTGTATACCCCGCCACTTTCACCGCAATCTGCATAATCTGCTCCTGGTATACGATAATGCCATATGTAGACCCTGCAATATCTTCAATATGTTCAGGGAGATCAGGCATTTCTTTTATCCCGTGCTTGCGCTCTGCATACAAGGGGATCTGAGCCATTGGGCCCGGCCGGTAAAGAGCACTCACGGCGGCAATATCCTCAAAACGGTCGGGCCTGATCTGCTGCAGGGCAGATTTCATTCCTGCCGACTCAAGCTGAAATATTCCGTTAGTTTTCCCATAGCTCAGCAGCTGATACGTTTTTTCATCATCCATGGGTATGCGTCTTAACTGAAAATTCTTCTCTATCTTTTGAACAGCCTCGGTCATATATTCAAGCAGCGTTAAATTCCGGAGCCCCAGCAGATCGATTTTCACAAGTCCAAGAGCTTCAAGGTCCTCCATCGGGTACTGCGTTAACAGCAGCGAGCCGTTCCTTTCCATTAAGGGAGTATAGGATTCCAGCCGTTCGCTGCTTAACACGATGCCAGCGGCATGAATAGATGTCTGGCGTGGCAGCCCTTCCAAAAAGGAAGCCGCCCGGAGAAGGGAGTCAACTTTTGGTTCTTTCTGCTGCCACTGCTGCAGCTGTTTGTCGCCGGCAGTTTTTCCGCCAATGGAATCAGCGCTTGAAAACATACCGGCCGTCCGGTTAATGAGCCCCTGCGGAATTTCGAGCACCCTTCCCGCATCCCTTATTGCCGCCCGCGCCCCGAACGTATTGAATGTAACAATCTGAGCCACATGGCTCTCCCCATATTTATTTCGTAAATAGTGCAGCACCTCTTCCCTCCGGTGGTCCGGAAAGTCAATATCTATGTCCGGAAGCGCCGCACGTTCGGGGTTCAGAAAACGCTCAAAAAGAAGGCCGTACTGCAGGGGATCCACATCCGTAATACCGATAAGATAGGAAACGAGCGATCCCGCTGCCGACCCTCTTCCCGGTCCTACATACATTCCCTGCTTTTTAGCAAACGCGACAAAATCCTGCACAATTAAAAAATAATCAGCAAAGCCGGCATCGATGATAACATTCAGTTCATGCTTCAACCGCTCTCTCATTTGTTCCGAAACGGCACTATAACGCTTTTGCATTCCTTTTTCCGCAAGTTTTTTTAAATACAGGCCGGCAGACTGCCCGCGCGGAGCTGGAAATACCGGAAGGTGCTTCTCCCCTAATGAAATATCCACGTGGCATTTATCAGCTGCCCGTTTCCAGTTACCGATATGTTCAGCTTCATACATCACAGATCCTTCCTGCTGCCACATTTCGAGCGAGAAAGGGGTCTGTTCTATTACGGTATCTTTCCAGACAATTCCTTTCTTTACTGCATGCAGCAGCTTGTAGGCCCGCTCCTCTTCGGTTGTCTGCATATTGATTAATGGAGACGCTGCCATCGGGAGCCCGAATTGCTCTGCAGCCCTTCTCCATTCTACTTCTTCTCCAGCCATGGGCGCTTCAAGCCACAGAACGTCAGTTCCGAACCGCCTGCTCCACTTTTCAAAAAACGCATGTAATGCATCTTTCCGGTTCTTAAAGGTGCCCGGCTCGCTGTTTTCAAGCGGGAGGATAAAAAGACAACCGGCAGACTCTGCCAGTTGTTCCCATGTTACCTTTCTGTCCTGCTGCTTGTCCCCGGCCCACCGCATGAGCTGCCCGTAGCCCTGGTTGTCCTGCGGCAGCGCAACCACCGGAAATTCTTCATCCTCTTTAGTGTCTCCCTGGACCCACAATTCAATCCCCGGGAGGCCCTTCACCTGATACTGTTGGCAGAGACGGTAAAAAGCCACTGCCCCGTGCATCGTGTCCCGGTCAGTAACCGCTGCTGCCGGCCAGTTGTATTCCTTTGCTTTGCGGACAAGGTTTTCGAGACGGATAGTGCTTTGTAAAATGCTGTATTCCGAATACGCGTGCAGTGACATGCGCCTCTCCCTCCCTTCGTCCTGGTCTGTGATGAACGTTCTTTACCGCTGCTTCCAATCTCGGCAGATATTTTCAAGCTCCAGTATAATATCTTCCGTTTCCTTCCTGTTCTCTGCCTGCGCTCCTGCAGCCATTGTATGTCCGCCTCCGCGGTATTTAACAGCCAGCTGGTTGATCACCGGCCCGCGCGAACGAAAACGCACACGGTATGAACCCTGCTCTTCTTCCACAAAAAATACCCACGCAATGACTCCTTCTGTATCAGCAAACGAGTTAATTACCGCTGAAGATTCATTAATGGTTACATTGTATTTACCAAGCAGATCCCGGGTCAGGTACATGTAAGCTGCTCCGTTTTCGGTCAGCGTGAAGTTTTGAAGCACCTCTCCGCGCAGACGCACCAGGCTCTCGGGGTTTTTATACATTTCGGCATAGATTGCTCCCGGGTCAAAATCAAATGCGAGCAGTTCAGCTGCCATGCGCATCGTGTTCGGCGTTGTGTTACTGAACTGGAAACGTCCGGTATCTCCGATAATCCCAGCGTAGCAGAGGCTGGCGGTTTCATTCGGGATTGTCCAGCCGTAAGACTTTTGGGCATACAGCACCAGCTCGGTAATCATTTCACAGGTGGAGCTCTTTTTCGTATCCACCCACATCGGCTCGCCGTATGGATCTTCGTTTGGATGATGGTCGATTTTTATAACTGCCGCTCCCTGATCCCAGCCTGCGCCGTCGATTCTTGCCATATTGGCAGTGTCACACACGATAACCAGTGTTTCAGCGTCCACTTCAAATGAATGTTCATCCATCGTCGTTAAAAACGAAAGAGAAGGTTCATTTTCACCTGTAGTGCCCACCTGCTTGTCCGGAAACTGTTTTCTAATCCATGCTGCCATTCCAGCCTGAGAACCGAGAGCATCCGGGTCCGGACGTTCGTGCCGGTAAATCATGATTTTACTGTATTGTTCTATCGTTTGTATGATTGCCTGAAACATCTGCATTATCTTTCCTCCATTGATCAGCGGTCGAGCAGCTGTACCATCATCATCGCCTTACCGACAATTGCACCTTCGTAGTACAGTTCTACATCCACTTTTCCGTGTTTTCTTCCCACTTCAAGAATTTTTCCGTTCAAACCTATTTTACTTTCAATCTGTACCGGGCGGATAAAGTAAAGTGTTACATTTTCTACAACCATGTCACCCTTTTTGTATTCTCTAAGCAGACGCCGGCCGGTTTCTGTAACAAGAGACATAATAACTCCGTTTGCCACTGTTCCAAGCGCGTTAGTCATCTGCGGGGTAACATCGCATTCAAACATAAAGCCTGACCCGGGCGGAGCCTCCCGAAAACGGCTTGTCACCGTATCTTCGATGGTTTCCCCGACGTGCGGCTGGCGCTGCACCATCTGCAGTGCTTTTAATACGTCCTGCCGGCTGATGACTCCAAGCAGCTTTTTCGCATCGTCCATCACCGGGAGCAGTTCGATTCCCTCCCATACCATGGTGTGGGCTACCGAAGCCACAGACGTTCGTTCACTCACCGTAATCGGAGATTTTGTCATTACTTTTTCGATCGGTGTCTGCACAGAAGCCCCCAGAACGTCCTTCGCTGCCACCATCCCCTGGATTTTCATATCTTCACTGATCACCGGGTATCTGCTGTGGCCGGTTTTCTGGTTCATTTCGTGCCATTTTTCCACAGTGTTATCCACTGTCATAAAATAAGTGTCCTGAAGTGGAATTAAAATATCGTTTACGACCACAATTTCCTTTTTAATCAGCTGGTCATAGATCGCCCGGTTGATCATTGAGGCTACCGTAAACGTGTCGTACGTCGTTGTAATGACCGGAAGTCCCAGTTCATCCGCCAGAGAAATAACATGTTCATTCGTGTCAAACCCGCCGGTGATTAAAACAGCTGCTCCAGCTTCAAGCGCAAGCTTATGCACCTGATAACGGTTGCCGACAATCAGAAGGTTTCCGGGCTCCACGTAGCGCATCATCGCTTCGAGCTTCATAGCACCGATAACGAAACGGTTCAGGGTTTTATGCAGGCCGTTTCTGCCCCCGAGCACCTGACCGTCGATAATATTGACTACTTCAGCATACGTTAAGCGCTCAAAATTTTCTTTTTGCTTTTTTTCGATACGTATCGTGCCAACTCGTTCGATTGTACTGACAATTCCCTGGTTTTCCGCTTCTTTGATCGCCCGGTACGCTGTCCCTTCACTTACCTCTAAATTCTTTGCAATTCCACGGACCGAGATTTTTTCCCCTGCATCCAGGGCCAGTATGTAGTTTAATATTTGTTCATGTTTGGTCGCCATAGGCACAGTACCTTCCTTTTTATTCACGCATTTACCGGGAGCGTTCTGTCTGCGTAAATTTCTAACTGTATTACTTCTGTTATATCATCTGTACTATTACATTATACGGTTCAAGAACCCTCCCTTCAACTGCCTGCCGGCAATTGCATTAAAAAAAACCGCTCAGTCTGTTTTAATGACTGAACGGTTTTTTAAAAGTGTTACAGCTCGATGGATCCGCCTGCTTCCAGCGCTTTTCCTTTGAGCGGTGAGAGCGAGTCCACAAACTGTTGTGGATCCTGCTTAATAGGCGGCATAGTGTTGTAATGGATTGGGACTGTATATTCCGCGTTCACCCATTCTGCTGCCGTTTTGGCATCCTTTGGCCCCATTGTGAAGTTATCACCGATAGGAACGAATAAAAGATCAATCTTGTTTCTTTCAGCGATGAGCTTAATATCAGAGAACAAGCCGGTATCACCCATATGATACACTTTCTTACCTTCTGCTTCGAAAATGATTCCACTTGGCATGCCGGTGTAAATAATCTTTTGTTCTTCTTCAAGGAAGTAGCCGGAACCGTGAAATGCCTGCGTTAGCTGCACGTGACCGAAATCAAACGTGTACCCTCCGCCGATATGCATTGGGTGTGTTTCTACTCCCTGCCAGCCAAGGTACTGCGCCAGTTCAAACGGTGCCACGACAAGCGCATTGTTTCGTTTAGCAATATCCACCGTGTCGCCAACGTGATCAAAGTGACCATGAGTCAGCAGAATAGCATCTGCCTTTACTTCCTCCGCGTTCAAATCAGTTAACGGGTTGTCTGTAATAAATGGATCAATCAAAATCGTTTTTCCGTTCGTTTCAATCTTTACTACTGAGTGACCATGATAAGATACTTTCATGTATATCCTCCTCCGCAATCAAATACTGTTTCCGGAGAACTATACCTTTTACAGAGCTAACTTAAACTGCCTTCCATTTACCTGCGTTTATGAAGCACATCCACACCGCCGGTTACTTCAATTACAGAACCTGTAACCATATCTGCATCGTCATCCGTTAAAAACAAAATAGTTCTCGCAATGTCACCGCCTGTTGCTGGTCTTCCTACAGGAATGGACTCGTCGGTTATCTTTCTGCCTTCCTGAATATCCGCTTCCTTAAAATCTCCGGTCACTATGCCTGGGAATACCATATTTGCGGTAATGCCGTGAGAAGCTTCTTCAATTGATATTGATTTTGTCAGCGAGACCAGGCCGCTTTTCGCTGCGGCGTAGGCTGAACGATAAATCCACCCCGGGGCTGTTGGGGCATTTTGGAAACCATATGTGACGAAACGGCCGAACTGCTGCCGGCGCATAATCGGTATTGCCTTTCGTGCCAAATGAAAGGCAGCACTTAAATTGCCGTCGATCATCCGGTACCATTCTTCATCAGAGTAATCTGCCAGCTTTTTTTTCTCGAATATGTAGGGGCCGGCGTTATTTACGACAATATCCAGACGGCCAAAGGCTGTGTAAGCCTCCTCCACCATCCGCTCAACGTCCTGCCTGGACACCATATCACCCTGAACAAACTGAACACGGCTGCTTTCTTCTTCCCACTGCTCTTTCATTCTGTAATAGGCTTCGTCTTTCTTTCGGTAAGTAACAGTTAATGTATATCCTTTTTCTTTTAAAGCTTCAGAAACTTTTCGGCCGAGGCCTTTGGTGCCTGCTGTAATTAACGCATGCCTCATCGTTATTCACCCGCCTTTATATCATCCATCATTAGTCATTTAATAGTGAAAATTATTTGAACATTTTTTACTTGTTTCTCCGGCACATCCTTTTACCTACAGACAATCGTTTTAAAATAAAAAAATAGGGAAAAATATCTATAGGAAAGAGAAATCCTACGACAAAAGGGGAGGATGGCATTGAGTAGATACGAAGTTATTATTGTTGCCGTCGACGGCTCAGATGAATCCAGAACAGCGTTCAAAAAATCTGTTGAGATCGCACAGGAGCAGCAGGCGAAACTAATCATCTCTCATGTTATTGACACAAGAACATTCGCTACAATGGAACGGTATGACCGTACTATTATTGCACGAGCAGAAGAATATGGCAACGAACTGCTCGAGAACTATACCGCAGAAGCAAAAAATGCAGGAGTCCCTGACGTCGTCTCCTCGTTGGAGTTTGGTTCTCCAAAAACAAAAATTCCGCGTGAGCTGGCCAAAAACTATGAAGCAGATTTAATCATCACCGGGGCTACCGGCCTGAATGCTGTTGAGCGTGTGTTTATCGGCAGCGTGTCTGAAGCCATTGCCCGCCACGCAAAATGTGACGTCTTAATTGTACGTAAATAAGAACCGGAAAAAACACCCCGTATCCTTAAGGATGCGGGGCTTTCTATTGGCGATGCAGGCAGGCCCTTCTGTACCCTAAAAAGCCCCGTCTGGAGGGTTAGTCCGGACGGGGCAGAAGCATTGCTTATTACGCTCGGTTTATTACCTTTTTTCCCTGCCTGATCGCGGCACGCACCTGTTCAAAGCCGGTGCCGCCTTCACTATTTCTGCGGCTGACAACAGTTTCAGGCTTTAAGACTTCATAGATGTCTTCTTCAAATGCTTCATTAGCTTCTTTAAATTCCTGCATGGAAAGGTCCACAAGATACTTATTGCTTTGTATGCAGTCCAGCACTAATTTGCCAACAATCTCATGGGCTTCCCGGAACGGGACTCCTTTGACAGCAAGATAATCCGCCAGTTCTGTAGCATTGGAAAAGTCTTTGCTCGTTGTTTCCGCCATTTTTTCCGTCCGGACTTCCATCGTTTCCACCATTCCCGCAAAAATGTCCAGAGATCCTTCGAGCGTCCGCACGGTATCAAACAGTCCTTCTTTATCCTCCTGCATATCTTTGTTATACGCAAGTGGCAGCCCCTTCAAAAGCGTAAACAGGCCCATCAGGTTACCGTATACTCTCCCGGTTTTCCCTCGAATAAGCTCTGCCATATCCGGATTTTTCTTCTGCGGCATAATACTGCTTCCTGTCGCAAAGGAATCATCGAGCTCAATAAACTGAAATTCCTGGCTTGACCAGAAAATCATTTCCTCGGCCAATCTTGATAAATGCATCATGACCGTGGACGCCGCGCTCATAAATTCCAGGGCAAAATCTCTGTCGCTAACCGCATCCAGGCTGTTTTGGTAAATATCGTCAAAGCCCAGTTCCTCTGCCGTCTGCCGGCGGTCAATAGGGAATGTTGTGCCGGCGAGGGCCCCTGCACCGAGAGGAGAAATGTTCGTGCGTTTTAAGCTGTCCTCAAAACGCCCATAGTCCCGCTCAAGCATCCAAAAATAAGCCATCATGTGATGCCCAAAGGATATAGGCTGGGCCCGCTGCAAATGAGTGTAGCCCGGAATAATAGTTTCCACATGCTCCTCTGCCTGCAGGAGCAGCGCCTGCTGCAGGGCCCGGATAGAATTCATAACGATGTGTGTATGATTTCGCACATACAGATGCACATCTGTGGCCACCTGGTCGTTCCGGCTCCGGCCTGTATGGAGCTTGCCCCCTACCGGACCGATTTCATCAATTAAAAACTTTTCGATATTTAAATGAATATCTTCATTTTGCACCGAATACTCCAATTCTTTGTTTTTTGCTTTGGCAAGCACCGCTTTCAAGCCACGGTGAATTTCGGAGGCTTCTTCTTCGGTGATGATTTCCTGGTTTTTCAGCATATGTACGTGCGCAATACTTCCCTGGATGTCTTCTTCCACCAGTTTTTGGTCAAAAGGAATGGATGCCCCAAAGGCATCCACCCATTCTTCCGCTTGTTTTGTAAAGCGCCCGCCCCACAGTTTGGTCATACATTAACACCTTTCTTGTTAACTGCACTTTGTACTTTGGTCGGCAGACCCCACAGCTGAATGAATCCGACAGCTGCATTATGATCAAATTCGTCGTGTGTTGAGTAGGTAGCCAGGTTTTCATTGTACAAGGAGTAGTCTGATTTTCTTCCTTCAATGATAGCATGGCCTTTAAATAATTTCACCCGTACAATACCTGTCACGTTAGTCTGCGTTTCTTTCAAAAACGCTTCAAGCGCCGGTCTTACCTGGGAGAACCACAGTCCTTCATAAATCACTTCACTCAATTTCTTCTCAATAACCGGCTTAAAGTGCGCTACTTCTTTGGATAGCGTCAGATCTTCAAGCTCTTTGTGCGCCTGAATCAGCGTCATGGCAGCCGGACACTCATAAATTTCTCTTGATTTAATTCCGACCATTCTGTTTTCCACATGATCAATTCTGCCCACGCCGTGCTTACCGGCAACGTCGTTTAATTCCAAAATCAAATCCTGCAGTTCATAGGCCTGGCCGTTAAGTGCCACCGGCTTTCCCTGCTTGAATTCAATTTCAACGATATCTGCTTCGTCCGGTGTTTTTTCGAGCGGATTCGTCAAATCATACGCGCCTTCCGGCGGTGTAGCCCATGGGTCTTCAAGAACACCGCACTCGTTGCTTCTGCCCCAGAGATTCTGGTCAACTGAATATGGATTATCGAGGTTGACCGGGACAGGAACATCATTTTCTTTCGCATAAGCGATTTCTTCATCTCTCGACCAACTCCACTCCCGTACAGGTGCGAGTACTTCGAGATCAGGATTAAGAGCCTGAATGCTCACTTCAAATCTTACTTGGTCGTTTCCTTTGCCAGTGCAGCCGTGTGCTACCGCGTCGGCATTTGTCTGCTCAGCAATTTCCACAAGCTTCTTTGAAATCAACGGCCGTGACAACGCAGAGACGAGCGGATATTTTTGTTCATACAGCGTATGTGCCTGCAGGGCCGGAAGTACGAAATCCTCGGCAAATTCTTTCTTTGCATCTACCGTATATGACTGTACCGCTCCCACTTCCAGTGCTTTATTTTTTACAAACTCCAGATCCTTTCCTTCGCCTACGTCAAGTCCTACCGCCACTACTTCGTACCCTTGACTGCTCAACCACTTAATTGCTACTGATGTGTCCAATCCGCCTGAATAAGCGAGAACTACTTTTTTGTCTGCCATTCTTATTTCCCTCCAGATTATAATTGAATATTCATACTTGATTAATTATTTTTATACATTGTTTTGAAAAAATTAAAAGGACCAGCGCCTTTGTTTATGATTACTGTATTCAACTTCTTTCATTACTTTAACAAGCCCAGAAAGAATTTGCAACCGGAAAATACAATTTTTTAGTATAAAAATTGTATTTTTTTGATATTTTATGCGTTATCTGCCCTATATCATGCAATCCAATGTATGTGCATGCACGACCCATAACCAGTATTGAATGCTTCTGCTAAGCAGACGGATAAATACACAAATAAGCAGAGAGGCCCGCACAGGCCTCTCTGCTTATTTATTCCTGATGTTTTTCGGCCATTTCCATTAACCGCTGCTGTACATTACCGTAGACAGTATTAGAAGCGTAAAATCCATTTTCTCCTACCTCACCGGCATGTTCACTCATAAGTATTTCCATGCCTTCCTTTACAGTATCCACTGCCCAGATGTGGAAATCACCGGCCTCCACTGACCGCCTGATTTCGTTTCGAAGCATTAAATGCTTAATGTTCTGCGTCGGTACAATTACCCCCTGGGTTTTTGTAAGGCCCTGTTTCTTGCATACATAATAAAAGCCTTCAATTTTTTCGTTCACTTCTCCGATCGCCTGAACATCACCAAACTGATTGACAGCCCCGGTTACAGCAATGTCCTGACGGAGCGGCACTTCTGCCAGCGAAGAAAGGAGCGCATACAGCTCCGTGCTTGAAGCACTGTCACCATCCACCAAATGATATGACTGTTCGAAGGTGATGCTTGCCGCAAGCGGCAGGGGCCGGTCACTTGCAAATTCCGCCTGCAGGTAGCTGGTCAGTGTATGAAGGCCCTTCGTATGAAAAGCCCCGGTAAGCTGGGATTCCCTATCGATATTAACGATACCGCCGCTCCCGGCATATGTACGCGCGGTGACACGGGTCGGATAACCAAATGAATAATCTCCTGTGTGAGCTACCACCAGTGCATTGATCTGGCCAATTTTTTCTCCGCTCGTTGCGATATTGATCGTCCCGTCTTCAATCGCTTCATGAATGGCTGCTTCCGGCTGAGCCGAGCGGTAATTTGTTTCTTTTAAGGCAGCGTGCACATGCTCTTGTTCAATGATGGCTGATTGTTCCTGCGCCGCCCAATAATCCGCTTCAATTAATAAAGATGTTACTTCGTGAAATTTAACTGAAAGCTTACGCTGGTGGCCTGCTTCCCTGGTGCTGTAATCAATAAGCCTTGCGACTGCTTCCGGTGTCAGAGGACGAAGCCGTTTATTATCACAAAAGCAGGCCAGGAAAGTCGCGTATTGCCATATATTTTCTTTTGTCCGCTCCATGGTGGTATTAAAATCCACCTTCACTTTAAAAAGCTTGCGGAAGGTTTCATCTTCTTTTTGCAGCTTCTGGTATAAAGCATTCGTGCCGACAAGAAGCACCTTTGCCTGGAAAGGCACAGGCTCCGGCTCGAGGTAAGTGCTGGCAAATATATCAGAATCCTCATAAGGCGTCTCGAGCCGGATATAGCCCAGCCGCATGGCTCTTTTTAATGCTTTCCATGCAAATGGATGCGACATCAGTTCTGCGGCATGAAGGATTAAAAAACCACCATTTGCCCGGTGAAGAGCGCCGCCCCTGATGTGGGAAAAATCCACCGGCGAACCTCCATTGCGGCCAATTTCAACCTTTCCAAACAGGTTGACGTAGGTCGGATGAGACTCATAAACGACAGGTGCACCCGAATTACCGCTGTTATTCACCAAGATATTAATTTCATACCGGCGGAACGAAAAGTTCGATACGGCCTGACGTCCTTCCTGGGTTTTTTTTGTCGGCAGAAACTCCTGCCAGTGCTGAATAACGTCCTTTTCCATGTCCGAAAGAAATTTATGTAAGCCTTCATTGATATATTCATCTTTTAAAGTCGAAATAAAGCCCTGAATGGATGTTTGAACCATCTGCTCGTCGGCTTCCCGGAGCTGGCGTCTTAAAATACGCTTCGCCACCTGCTGTTGTCTCAAAAAGTCGTTCACCTGTCTGGTAATTGCCTGAGACTCCTCCATTATATAATCCTGCCGTGTTTTTGAAAGTTCGTTATAGCTTTCGTCGCTGTGGGGTTCGCCGTCTTCTTTAAGGGGCACCGCCACGATGTCTTCTTCTGTTTTTTCAAGAGCAAACCCCTTTGCTGCGGCTTCCTCTTCAAGCTTTTCCCAATGATCATTAATCACTTTTTCATGCTTTTCTGCCATAGATACTTTTTTCCGCTCAAAGGACTTACTGCGAAGTGTCGCAGCGATCTCCTCCTGCAGATCCTCAATCAGTTCTTTAATATCTTTAGCAAACGGCTCAGCCAGACCGGCGGGGATGCTCATCACCCTCGGCCGGCGGGGATCCTCAAAAGAATATGTATAAATCCAGTCAGCCGGCACCTGCCTTTTTTCTGCTGCCTGCTTTGCTTTTCTCCGGGCATATGTCGTTTTCCCAAGCCCGCTTGCTCCGGTTAAAAACATATGATAATTTTCATCCTGAATCTCCAAACCCATCTCCATAGCTTTCACTGCACGCTCTTGTCCAATCATTCCCTGAGTTCTATCTGTTAATTCTTTCGTTGTGTGAAAGGAAAACATGCGCGGATCGCAGCGCTCCGCTAATGCTGAGACAGGAAGTTTGCAGCGCATTTCGGCTGTTTGCATAAATCTGTCTCCTTTCAAAGTACTGTTACTCATTCTTTCCCATTATCCAGAGAATATATGCAGAAATATAATATATTTTGTAAAAAACTCCTGCTTCATCGAAACAGGAGTTGAATCTGAATTATTGAACCTGGCCGAGCCGGACTGTGTCCCGGGCAATCATTACTTCTTCATCAGTAGGAACCACTGCGACAGCTACACGGGAGTCATCTGTCTGAATAAATGCCTCTCCCGAAGCCTTGCCGTTTTTCTCTTTATCAATTTGAATGCCCATAAATTCAAGGCCTTCCATTACTTTTTCACGGACCAGGGCGCTGTTTTCCCCTACACCGGCAGTGAATATAACTGCATCGACGCCGTTCATACTGGCTGCATAGGTGCCAATATATTTATGCATCCGCGTCAAATATATATCAAGCGCTGTCTGGGCTCTTTCATTACCTTCCCCTGCCTGCTGAACAACATCGCGGAAATCACTGGATGCTCCGCTTACGCCAAGCAGACCGCTCTTTTTATTTAATGTGTCAATAACTTCTGCAGCTGTCTGACCGGTTTTTTCCATTAAATACGGAATCAGCGCCGGGTCAATATTGCCGGATCGCGTGCCCATCATTACACCTGCAAGCGGTGTGAAGCCCATCGATGTATCGACGGGAGCGCCGTGATCCACCGCCGTGATGCTGGCACCGTTGCCGATATGGCAGGAAATGATTTTCAGGTCATTTTCCGGACGGCCCATTAACTCTGTCATCCGCTGACTTACATATTTATGGGAAGTTCCGTGAAAGCCGTATTTGCGCACCCCGTACTTTTCGTAGTATTCATACGGGACACCGTATAAATACTTTTCTTTTGGGATCGACTGGTGAAAAGCTGTGTCAAATACCGCTACCGATGGAACATCCGGGAGAATATCACGAAACGCTTTAATGCCGACAATGTTAGCGGGGTTGTGAAGCGGGGCAAGCTCGCTTACATTTTCCAGTTCGCTGAGCACCTGGTCTGTAATTAAAACAGAATCCGAAAATGTTTCACCCCCGTGAACTACCCGGTGGCCCACTCCTTCAATGTCATTAACATCGGTAATGATATTGTACTTTGTTAACGAATCCAGCAGGGCTTTTACAGCCTCTTCGTGGTTTTGCAGCGAAGGATATTCCGTTTTCTTTTCTCCCTGTACCTCTACGGTAATAAAAGGAGTCTCCAGGCCGATCCGTTCCACAACTCCTTTAGTGATAATGGTTTCTTCAGGCATTTGCAGCAGTTGGAATTTCAGCGAGGAGCTCCCCGCATTAATAGCAATAATGGTAGACATTCTTTCTCCACTCCTAATAATTACTCTCTTTATTTATTGATAAACCCTTCTTGCACAAACCAGTCGTTGATCCGCTTCATCATATCCTGGAGCGCTTCCTGGCGGCTGAATGATGGCAGCTCTGCCAATAGCGCCTGCCCCGGCTGTTTTACATCAGGACTTTTCTTTTGAAGCATCCATATGCTTTTCGATGCTTCTTTGGCCTGAAACATCGTTTCCGGCAGCTGAAGAAGGCCGAGCGTATGCGCATGTCTTTTTACATAAGCCTGAAGCTCCGCTGCTTTTTCATCCTCAAACAGGTTGTTTGGAATGAGAAGCACCATAAAACCACCCGGCTTCAGCCGGTTCATCATACCCTCCACAAGCAGATGATGCACATAGGATTTTCCGTCCGTGCTTCCGAGCTGGTACAATTCGGCGATTTGATTTTTCGGATAGTAGCCGACCGGAAGATCGCTCATGACCACATCCGGATCTGGCGCACCAAATTGTTCGATGCTGTCCTGATGAAACAGCTGGACAGCATGCTCCTGCAGATTCGCCAGCGTATAGGCAATTTTAATTAACGTCTCGTCAACCTCTGAACCGTAAGCCTCAATATTTTTTTCCGACAGCTGGTTTAATACGGCTGATAACAGATTACCCGTTCCTACAGCCGGATCCGCAATAACAAATTCATTACGGCCATTCATGAGCTTGTCTACTAAATAACCCATGAAAATAGCAACAGCGTCCGGTGTAATAGCATGGTGCTGCTGCACGGACTGCTTCATTCCTTTAATCAGGGCGAGCTGAAACGCTTTGCGGACATCCTCCTGCTCCATCGCTTCAGGCATCTTTTCTTCCAGGCTTTGCTCCAGACGGTCTTTTTCTTCTGCAGACATGCGCTGTACTACCGTCCCCTGAAAGATATCCTCCCCGGCTTCGGCTATCGCTTCCAAATACGTTATACTCAGTTCCTGCTGTATCGTTTTCGCAAGGTCATCCAGCAATTCAAAAAGCTGTTCAACCGGTGTCGTTTCGTCCATGACACGCCCTCCTTCTGCAGCGTAATGCTTTCCCACTCTCACTTTACAATACGCCAGTATAGCAAATGTGGTCTTTAAAGAGAAGTAATGAAAACGGAAAAACCCGATTACTCTCCAGGCCTGCACACACAATAAATGACGCCTTTGCAGGCGCCATTCTCTTCATTAGTTTGTATTGTTGACTGCGTTAATTGCCGCTTCATAATCCGGATGGTCCGTTCCTTCTGAAACAATCTCCTTATAGGAAACCTTGCCTTCGCTGTCCACTACGATCACCGAACGGGCAAGCAATCTCATCTCATCCATTACCAGACCAAACTGTTCACCAAAGTCCAGGTCTTTATGATCGGAAAGTACACGGACATTTTCAATTCCTTCTGCTGCACACCAGCGCCGCTGTGCAAAAGGAAGATCGCAGCTGATGGTCCATACTTCCACATTATCAAGCGAAGCAGCTTCTTCATTGAATTTCCGGGTCTGCTGTGAGCAGACACCTGTATCAATAGATGGCACTACACTGATCAGCCTTACTTTACCTGAGGCATCACTTAGTGATACCGGGCTCATATCATTGGCAAGTACAGTGAAATCGGGAGCGTATTCTCCGACTTCGACTTTGTCTCCCACAAGTGTCACGGGCTTTTCTTTAAATGTTACTGCTGTCATCTTACTCCTCCTTCACTTTTTGTTCCGGGCATCATTTTCTTGTATGAATGACCCTCGTATCCGCAATCATATCATGAATACCAGCCTTTTGTGGTGTGAAGGCTACTACGATATATGCCAGATTTGTAATAACCAGGCTGCGGTAGGCAAACCGGAGAACGATTTCCCTGAAAATGATATCGGACCATTTTAGTTTTTCCCGGTTCACCCGGACTACTCTCAAACCGAAAATCATTTTACCAAGCGTCTGCCCGTAAAATTTTGTCATAAGCAAAAAATATCCGTAGGTGATCAATGCGTTAAACACAGCATACAATGTAATGAATCCCCAGATTTCCCCTTCTCCCGTGAAATAGAAGGGAGAAAGAAGAATCCCGTTTAAGGAAAAAAGTATAATCAAATCGGTAAGGTAGGCCCAAAAGCGCATCCAAAACCCTGCGAACAGCTCTTCCATCGTTTCATTTCTTCCATTGGAATTCTGTTTATCTGCTGAGCCGGGCTGAGAATCAGCATTCTTATTGTTTTCTTCCGGCACTGTTTGTGCCGTTCCCTGGGGGTCTTCCGGATAGCCGCCATTTGTAGTCATCATTATCCCTCCTATCCTTCATACAAATACATTGGCCGCGGACTGTCGCTTCCGACTGACTTCAGCAGTTCCTGGAGTCCCAGCAGCTTTTCGTCAGAAATGAACAATCCCTGAACGGAGTTTTGCAGAAGCGACTGCCAGCTAAACGCATCCGAAGTGTAGCGCTCTACAGTAGCGTCTCCGAGTTCAAGATCTTCCTCCATCATTGCAATAGTATCCTCTGAAGTCCCAAGCTCATCGATCAGTCCATTTTCTTCCGCCTGTTCACCCGTATAAATACGGCCATCAGCTAAATCCCTTGCCTCGTCTTCACTAAAGCCTCTTCCATCTATTACCACCTGCAGAAAATCTTCATACATGTCATCGACGATTCCCTGCATGATTTCCCGATCTTCTTCTGTCATTTCTTCCGTAGGTGATCCCATATCCTTAAACTCTCCGCTCGTTATGTTCACGCCTTCAATGCCCAGGTTTTCAGCCAGCTCGGAGTAGTTCAGGGAAGACATAATCACACCTATTGAACCGGTAATAGTCGCCGAATGGGCTACAATTTTATCCGCTGGGGCCGCGAGGTAGTAGCCGCCGGAAGCAGCCGTGTTCCCCATCGAAACATATACAGGTTTATTTTCTTCCTCCTGTACCTCGACGACGGCGTCGTGGATTTCATCACTTTCAACGACCCCGCCACCCGGGCTGTTTACATTAATAATAATACCGTCCACATCTGCGCTCGACCCGGCTTCTTCGAGATTACTCAGAAATTCATCATGGTTGTAGCCTTCCCCGGAGAAGGCACCGGAGCCGCCCGAGGATTGAATGGTGCCCTCTACATCAAGCATTGCTATCCGGCTGTCTGAAGAGCCCTCTTTCACTATATCCTCCTGATTCTGCTGATTTTGCGCCTGGTTCGAAACTGTATTCCACAGGGAAAAAGCTGTCTGGGCGCCAAGCGAAACGATAAGAAGCACCGCTGCCGCTAATAAAGCAAACCACCTTTTTGCATTCATGATTATTCCTCCGTTTCATTATTAATTTTGATTCTGCTCTCCTCCGGCAGGAACACGACTGCGTCTCCTACAACGGTTGCTTCCACCTCGGCTGTTAAAATCTCTTCCGGCTTTATTTGAAAAAGATCCTTCCTGAGCACCGTAAAGTCTGCTTTATAACCGGGAGCAATTCTTCCCAGCTCGTGTTCACGGCTGATGGCCCTGGCACTGCCTCCAGTATACAGCTCCACGGCTTCAAAAGGAGTTAGTTTTTCTTCCGGCATATAGCCGTCGTGCGTCTCACCTGGTTTTTTCCGGGCGACAGCCGCATAAATCCCAGTCCTCGGGTCTACAGATTCAATAGGAGCGTCCGAGCTTCCCGCGCAGTTGATCCCCTGATCGAGGAGCGTTTTCCAGGCGAAGGAATAACGAAGCCTTTCTTTTCCGAGACGTTCTTCGACCCACGGGAAATCCGAAAGCACAAAACGTGGCTGAAGATCGAGGGCTACCGGCAGAGCCTTCAGCCGTTCCACCAAATCTTCCCTAGCGATTTGTACGTGAATAATCCGGTCCCGCACTCCTTCTGGCACCGGCCAGGCTTCTAAAGCATCTATCACATATTCCAAAGCTAAATCGCCAATAGCGTGAACAGCCACCGGCATATTTTCTTTTCTGGCTTCTGCCACGAGCTGTTTTAACTCCTCTCTCGAATGGATAGCAACACCTGCTGTTTCAGGGGCATCATTGTAGGGACGGCTGAGAAGGGCGGTACGTCCCCCGAGTGCTCCATCTGCAAATATTTTCATAGCGCCGAGCTCCAGACCTTCATCAAGAAGACCATACGTATGACCCTGCTGTATAAAGTCCGGAAACACTTCATGATGCACGAGAAGATGCGCCCGAAATGAAGTGGCGGCCAAAATATTTCTGAATGTGTTCAATGTTCTCGTAAATCCGCCGTAGTAATTAAGATCTTCCGTATGCCCGCCAGTCAGTCCGCATTGATGCATATGACTCACCGCTTTTCCAAGTGCTTCATGTAAATATTCCTCAGACACCTCTGGAATTTCATTTTTCACTAAATCGGCGGCCTGATCGAGCAAATAGCCTGTAGGCTCCCCATTCCTTGATTTAACAATAATGCCGCCCTCCGGGTCCGGAGTATCTTTATCGATACCTCCAGCATCGAGGGCACGTGTGTTAACCAATGCGGCGTGTCGGCATATTCGTGTCAGCAGTAATGGATGAGCGGGCACTAAATCATCAAGCTCCTCCCGGTGGAAAATTTTCCGGTCAGGGAAATTGTTCTCATTCCACCCTTCTCCGATGACCCATTTCCCGGCAGGAATTTCTTTTGTTTTCTCCTTAATCAGCGCAGCCATTTCTTCCGCAGAAGTGCACTCTGATAAATCCAGCTGGATCATCGTTTCACCCAGTCCGATCATATGTAAATGACTGTCTGTAAAACCAGGATACATCGCGCTTCCGTTTAAATCCACCCGTCGGACAGCAGCATTTTGCAGTTCTTTTTCTATCTCTCTTAGCATCCCTGCTTTTTCAATCGTCCCGTCCGAGGTTAAAACTGCCTCGACCTGTTCTTTTTCTTTTTTCATCGTATAAATATTTCCGTTATACCAAAGTGTTTTCACAGCATTAACCGCCTCTCCTTTTTACGGACGAATCCCCGTTTTGTTTCAATCCTTTCAAAATTCCATTTTATACCACTTATGCAAATGAAAAAAGCTCTTCAGAGAAGGTCTTCAAACTCTTCTTTTCCACTTTTCATATTAGATACAGAAATCACTTTCGTTTCAGCTATCGCTTCTTCAAACAATTCCTCTTTATTCAGGCGTTTTTCATATTTGTAGACTAAACCAATTTTTGGTTTGGTGGCAGGACTGGCCGGTTGAAACACAGTACAGCAATCTTCATACGGTCGCACAGAAATATCATAGGTGCCTATACGCTTAGCGATGCTGATAATTTCTTCTTTGTCCATGGCAATCAGCGGCCGAAGGACCGGTACACTTGTTACTTCGTTGATAACATTCATACTTTCAAGCGTCTGGGAAGCTACCTGCCCGAGGCTTTCACCGTTCACTACTGCCCTGGCATCTTCCTTCTCCGCTATTTTGGTTACTATTTCAAGCATCGCTCTTCGTGTAATCGTCATCGTATGGTCGTCCGGCACCTGCCTTCGGATAGCTTCCTGAACACGGGTAAATGGGACCACATGAAGATTGATACTCCCTCCAAACCGGCTGAGAACTCGGGCGATATCCTCCACTTTTTGCTTTGCCCGTTCGTTTGTGTAAGGTGGACTGTGAAAGTGAACTGCCTCGATCGTTACTCCGCGCTTCATGGCTAAATATGCAGCGACCGGACTGTCCAGGCCACCCGAAAGCATACTGACTACTTTTCCGCCAGTGCCTGTCGGCAGTCCCCCTGCCCCGTTGATACGCCCGCAGCTTACATAAGCTCCCTGCTCGCGAACATCAATTTCCACGGTTACTTCCGGATTCTTCACGTCCACCCCGACGCCTTCGGTATGATGGAGAATATAACTTCCGACGCTTGGAGCGAGCTTTGTGGAATGAATAGGAAAGTCTTTATTGGACCTCCTTGCTTCCACTTTAAACGTAGTTTTTCTATCCTTATATTCCGAAAACATTTGATAGGCCGTCTGCTGTATCTCCTCTTCCGACAAGTCTGCTTTTCTCGCATAGCTGATGGAGGATATTCCAAACACCGGCTTCACTGCCTCAATAACTTCTTCAGCAGGTTCCCCGAGCAGATTAATCGCAATACGTCCGTAGGTACGCCGCACTTCACAGTGGGGGAAATCCTTCACCGCGTGATCAATGTTTTCTCTTAACTGCCGCTCGAATTCTTTTCGGTTTTTTCCTTTTAAAGCAAGTTCGCCGAAGCGAATTAATAAATATTCTTCTCTCATTGCTGTTCCTCCATAACCTTTTTCAACTGTGGCAGCACTTCTTCGCACATGCTGCATAAATGAGCGGCTTCCTCTTTCTTTGTATCCGCTGAGAAACTTATCCTAACAGCACTTTCTGCAAGCTTCCGTTCTCCCGAAGCAGCCAGGATGACGGCAGATGGCTCCGAGTTTTTCGAAGCACATGCTGTTTTGGTGGAAATTGAAGCTCCCCTCTCCGCGAGCGCTTCAACGAGCACCTCTGGTTTTATTCCGGGGAAGGAAACATTCAATATGAACGGAGACCCTCCGGAAAAAGGAGAGTTGATCACTCCGCCGCTTTCCTGCAGCCGTCCAGCGGTCCACAATTTGATTTCTTCAATTCTGCTGCTGTTTGCAGCATAGCTTTCTTTTGCCAGGCGAAGTGCCTTTGCCATAGCTGCAGCACCCGCTGTATTCTCTGTTCCTGAACGGACTCCGCTTTCCTGACCGCCCCCGTGTATTAAAGGCTCAAGCACCGTTCCCGGGTGCTTATACAACAGTCCCGTGCCTTTCAACCCATGGAATTTATGAGCGGATACTGTAACAAAATCCAGCCCCGCCTTTTCAATATTTAATGGAATTTTGGCAGCACCCTGTACGTAATCTGTATGAAAATAAATACCAGTGTAGGAAGAAAGGATTTCTCCAATCGTCTCGATAGGCTGTACTGCACCGGTTTCACTGTTTGTATGACCAATTGTAACAAGGATAGTATCCTTCTCTAATGCCTTAGTCAAATCCTCTATAATTATACGGCCGTCTCTGCCAACCGGCAGATATGTTACCCGATACCCTTTTTCTTCTAAATGGACACAGGTTTCCATCACTGATGGATGTTCCACAGCCGTTGTTATAATATGACGGCCAAGATTTTTTCTCGCCTCTGCGACTCCTTTTAATACCATATTGTTTCCTTCCGTACCACCACTCGTAAAAAAGCAGCGCTCCGGTTCCACCTTTAACTCCCGGGCGATCTGGCTTCTCGCAGATTCAAGCAGGCGTTCAGCTTCGCCGCCCTTATGGTGAAATGAAGAAGGGTTGGCAAAATAGGCTTCGGACGCTTTCCTGTATGCACTCAGCACTTCCTCGTATGGCTGGGTGGTCGCACTGTTATCAAAATACATTTTCAAATTCCTCCCAGCATCACTGATATCATAAAAAAGAAGCCTGAGTTCAGGCTTCTTAACTATTTGCTTGTCGATTATGCTTCTGTCAGCTGCATGTCAGACTCCTGCAGCACCTCTGTCACAAACCGGTCATCCATTTTCCTCACGGACGATGAAGCCACCTGCAGGGCATGCTCATACTGGCCTTTGCGAAAAGCACTTTCTGCTTCCTTCAGGCTTTGGTCGAGTTCAGCCTCTTTGCTGCGGTATAAATTTCCGCGCTGGATGATACGCTCAGTCATCAACGCCTGCTCTTCCATGCGCCGAAGCATTGTAGAAACAGTGCGGACACTTTCTTCTGCCTGAGCCACCGTTTCGCGCACCTGCGACATTTCAAGCGGCGTTTCAGAAAGGGCCGCAGCGGCATGGGCAATTTTATCATCCGCCGATTCTTTTTCATTCAAAAGTATTGGCGGAAGTTTAGGCAGCCTTGTACGCTGCATTCTCATTTCTTCGATGCGGTTCTGGCGCTTTAGCTCCTCGAGCGTTTCCATTGCCTGTGTTTCATCTTTCCGGAGTACGCCCAGCTGGTTCTCTGCTTTTAGAATTCCCGACTCCACTTCTTCCTGTTTCTCAAGAATTTGTTTTAGTTCCATCTCGATATGCGTAAAGGAATGTTCTTTGTTTTCTTTTTGCTCCTGCAATTGTAATACGCTCTTTCTAATTCCATCAACCTGTCGTTTTGATGAAGCAATCAGATGGTCTGTTTCCGACGGAATCCGATAGTTGGCTTCGATAAATTCTTTTTCCACTAGCAGCGTCTGCATTCGCGTGGATAACTGTTCTCTGCCTTCATGAACCTGAGGCAGCAGACGTTCGACCTCGGCACGGGCTTCCACTTCTTCTTCAAGAATGCGGTACACTTCTTCATTATAGGCATCCATTTCAGTAAGGCGCTCTGCAACCCCGTCAAGGTCCAGGCTTTCAATTCGCGTCTGCAGTTGCTCAGTTTCTGCTTCGTTTTCATTCAGTCGTTGTTCAAATGCAAAAGCATCCATTGGGTATCCCTGCTCTTCCATTTCATAAAGACCGGCGCGCAGGGATTTCCATTCTTCCGGCAGGCGCCGCCGTACTTTTGCAAGCATATCAGGGACGGCATAAAGAGATGCTTCTTCACGCTCTAAATCTTCATCCAGCTTCTCTCTGATCTGTTTGGCTTCAGATTGATTCCCCTGCTCCACCGCCTCGTAAAAAGCTTCAAAAGAAGACTGGAGGTCACGCATGTGCTGATCAAAAATCGGGGCTGTCCTGCCAAGCGTGTGCCAGTTCTGGGAAACAAAACGTTTTATATCTTCATATTTCTGTTCCGACTCTTCAATGCCGCGGCGGTTATCAGATTCATTATGTACCAGCTCTTCTATTTCCAGAAAGATATTGTTGATTTCCTCTTCAATACTGGCGAGCTGCGTATCTACAGCAACAGTGATTTCTGAAGCCTGACTAAACTTGTACTTGTCTGCTTTTTCTTCCGCATCATAAAGAGCCTTTTCAATATCCGGCAGATGCTTTCCCACAATTTCGTCCCAGTCTTTGCGCCATGATTCAAACTTTTCTTCTGTTTCTCCCGACATTGTCATGCCCTTGACCCGCGCAATCTCTTCGGCCACAGGCTGATCCGCCATATTCGCCCTTGCATCCTCCAGACGGTCTACCTCCCGGTAAATGCGTCTGCGTCCCCATGCTCCGTATATGACAAACGCGGCGATAATGATAACCAGAACTATACTTACAATTGTTGTCGCCAAATTCCTCACTCCAGTTTTCCCCGCTGTGCATCCTTGTTTTAAATAATTTACACGTTATGGGTTACTTATACTTATCTCATACTTTATGTGCACGAATGTACTCAAAATATTTTTTCAACTATGTTTACTTAAACTTATGATAACATGTAAACGCAGTGATTGTTATATGACGATAAAGAAAATTTCGAGAAAATCCATTTTCATTATTTCCTTAATTCAGCCAGCCGTATTCCAATAATATTTTCCATAAAATAAGGAGTTTATACCTATGACAATTACTCGTGACGGCCATATTCACTCCCCCTTCTGTCCGCATGGAAGCAGAGACTCGTTTCACGACTATATTGAAGCCTGTATCAAAAACGGAATAAAGACGATCAGTTTTACTGAGCACGCTCCTCTTCCCGAAGGCTTTACAGACCCTGTGCCGGATAAAGACAGTGCTATGCCACTTGCACAACTCGATCAGTATCTCCATGATTTAAATGCCCTTCAGGCAGAATACCAAAGCGATATTTCCATTAAAAAAGGACTCGAAGTGGATTTTATTGAAGGATTTGAGAAAAACACAGAACAATTTATGAACACGTACGGCCCTGAGCTTGAAGATTGCATTCTTTCCTCTCACTTCATTAAAATAAACAGTGAATATATATGTATAGATTTTTCACCGGATCACTTTGACCGCTACGTCCGTCTAAGCGGATCACCGCAAAAAGCAGCAGAATTATACTATAGTGCCGTTTTCCGCTCCACTCAGGCCCGCCTTGGAAAATACGCACCGAACAGAATCGGGCACATGACGCTTATTCGTAAGTTTCATAGAAATTACGAATATGATTTTCTTGAGCAAAATGCTATTGAAGCTATTTTGCAGGAGGTTAAATTCAGAGGGCTTGAGCTTGATGTGAACGGTGCCGGGACAATCAAAGAACGGTGCCTCGAGCCGTACCCGCATCCCTCGGTAATACAATCAGCATTAAGGATGGGGATACCGCTCGTATACGGCTCCGATGCCCACGCCTCTTCGGGACTGCTCGCGGGCAGTAACGATATTTCAGCTCTTACAGGGGAGCAACTACGATAATGAAAGAGGGATCTTCATGTCTTTTCAACCAGTTTCTTATGACTCATCTTTAGAGAAAAGCTACCACACATTATGCCAGCAGGGTAAAGCATTATTTTTAGACGAAAACAGCCAAACCGCCAATTTGGCCAACGCCTCCGCTTTGCTTAACCAATTTTTGTCCAACGTAAACTGGGTCGGCTTCTATATTTGGGACGATACAGAAAATGAACTGGTTCTCGGTCCATTCCAGGGACTGCCTGCCTGTAACCGCATCACCCCGGGCAAAGGGGTCTGCGGTACAGCTTATGAGAAAAAACAGACGGTTCGCGTGGAGGATGTGCATGCCTTTCCGGGCCACATCGCATGTGATGCTGCCAGCCAGTCAGAAATAGTAGTTCCACTGTTTACTCCTGAAGGGGATGTGTACGGCGTGCTCGATATTGACAGCCCTGTACTGAATCGTTTTTCTGAACAGGAAGAGTCTTTCCTGCGTCAGTTTGCCGATGAAATTGAAAACGCACTTTTTCCACCTGAAAATTAATATCCTCCGCTGGGCAAGTTGAATTAAGCTTGCCTGGCTTCTTTATTCGTTATCGTCGAACACAATCTGATTTTTCCCATTCTGTTTGGCTTTATACAAAGCTCTGTCTGCTCGGTGGAATAAATCCTTATACTCATTATCAAAGGTCATCTGCTTTACACTCGCAATTCCACATGAAACGGTCACCCGCGGAGACGTTTCTTCCTTCACTCTTTTAATAATACGCTCGGCCACTATTATGGAGGTCTCCGTGTCCACGTCATTCAAAAACAATACCAGCTCTTCTCCTCCCCACCTCGCAGCCACGTCTTCATTCCTTGAATATCGTTTAATCACAGAGCTTACCTGAACGATAGTATCGTCACCTGTCTCATGCCCGTAGGTGTCATTAATATGTTTAAAGTCATCAATATCAAATAAAAGGAACATCCCATTCGGATACTGATCCAGATGTTCCCTTAAGTAATTGTCTAAATGACGCCGGGAAAAAAGAGAAGTTAACTCATCAGTTCTGACAAGTTGTTCAAGCCTTTCATGCAGAAGTACATTTGTAACCACAAGACTGCAGTGGTGCACCAGTGTCTGCATCAGCCTATACTGGTTATACGTGAAATGCCGGTCCTTTTTTCCAGAAACAATAGCAACACCAAAGATATTTTCTCCGTCCCTTAACGGTAAACAGATGGTCGAACGATAATTACCCTCCTGGCCATTTTCTTTTATTATATCTCCAGTAAACCAGGATGCGTCTGTAAAAGATATTTTTTCCATCACCTTTTTCAGCTCAGCACTTTTCTCTGGTGATGCCCAATATTTTTTTGATTCAAATACTCGTTGCTGGCCGCTTTTATCATAAATAATAAATACAGCATGGTCTGCATCAAATGAATCAAAAAATAAGTTTTCCATTTCTTTAATTACCGTTTCTAAATGCATATACCGCTGTAAAGAATTCGAAGCTGCATTCACAAGCTGAAGCTCCTGAATAAGCCTCTTTGACTGTAAAGCGGTATCTATATTTTCTATGGCGTTGCCCCCGGCGTTTGTTAAAACATGTATAAATTCTTTTTCTTTTTCTGAAGGCATTGGACCATTATGAAAATAAATAGCAACCACACCATAAGTGCCCTGTTTTCCGTTAATAGGAAAAAAAAGCCCCTTTCTTCCGGAATTTTGTTTATTTGAGCTCTTTCCTGTAAGAAAACATTCATTCATTTCCTTATCTTTTGAAGTTAACTTATTTTTCACCTTCACTCTACCGTGAACGTCTCTGATGTTCCATCCACCCGATAAGTATAATTCTGCTCGAGCCTGTGGATATAAACAAAATAAAGTATAAAAGATTTCTTTTAATACATCCTCAATACTCGTGGTCTCCAAAAACTTTTTCATTACATTTATAAGCAGCTGACGACTATCTTCATCTACTTCCTTTTCTTCTTTTACAGGAGCTGCCAATAAATAATCAATGTGACTGGAGAGTTCTTTTAAATAGCTGCTCGCGTTTGAAGTATGCTCCGCCTTCATTATTTCCAGACTGTATTCGAGACCGCCTCTGATTGTACATGTCACTAGTTTTTCTTTTTCGTTGATTTCTGATAGAGAGTTGGAGATCTTTATCCCCTTTTTTCAATCCAGAATACTATGGCTTCGGCGCTTTGCTTTGCATCTTTAATGATAAGTTTCGCTTCGCCAAATTGCCTGAAAAGCCAATCATTGTTTGCAGAAAGCATCCCTTTTATTTGATTCTCTAAGTGTTTATTATTTTCAATAAAACTCACTTTATCACCGCCGTCAATTTAATATCAGGGAAAAAAGCCGCGCACGATCCTATTAACTGAGACTATTATACTAATATACGGTATAAAATGGAAATTTTCAATTAATTTCATTTATTTTTCCCAGTCTAAACATATTGACTTGCCATCAGCCAGAAGTTACAATGATGGTTGTGTGAAAGACAGCCTGGGCAAGCCTTGCATGTGCTTTCCATTTTGCTCCTTGCTTTCAAGCAAGGTGTGTTGCGTAACCCCTAGCTGTCGGGGCGAAGACATACGAGGGCAAAATGAGCATGACGGGAGATTCGCCAACAGTGTTTTTATACCAAAATTTGTTTTAATAGAGGAGGATGCCATTATGGCACGCTATACAGGTCCAACCTGGAAAAAGTCCCGCCGCTTCGGCATCTCTCTCAGTGGTACAGGGAAAGAACTCGAAAAACGTCCTTATCCGCCGGGAGAGCATGGTCCAACGCAGCGCAGAAAATTATCCGAATACGGTGTTCAGCTGCAGGAAAAACAGAAGCTTCGTTTCATGTACAACTTAAATGAGCGCCAATTCCTGCGCACATTTAACATCGCTGGCAAATTGCCTGGTGTACACGGCGAAAACTTCCTGATTCTACTTGAATCCCGTCTCGATAACCTTGTTTATCGTCTTGGTCTTTCCCGTACGCGCCGCGGTGCACGCCAGCTGGTTAACCATGGCCACATCACCGTAGACGGTAATCGTGTAGATATCCCGTCTTACCGTGTAGAGCCAGGAAAAACCATCAGTGTTCGTGAAAAATCCCGCAACATGAGCGCTATCCAGGACGCACTTGAAGCTAATTCTTTCGTTCCGGAATACCTCACGTTTGATGCTGACAACCTTCAGGGCACCTACAGTCGTTACCCTGAACGTTCTGAGCTTCCTGCGGAAATTTCCGAAGCACTAATCGTTGAGTACTACTCCCGTTAATAGCAAAAATCCCGTGCAGATATCGATCTGCACGGGATTTTTATGTTTGTCCGGCTTTTTCCAGCCCGCTTTTACCCTTTACT
This sequence comes from Marinococcus tarijensis, assembly GCF_054971385.1. Lineage (NCBI taxonomy): Bacteria > Bacillati > Bacillota > Bacilli > Caryophanales > Bacillaceae > Marinococcus > Marinococcus tarijensis. The sequence goes on from NZ_JBQOJA010000003.1 coordinate 177,870, forward strand.
TTTTAGAATCAGGAAATATTTCTTTTTACCTCTGCGCATAATGATAAACTGATCGTCAATTAAATCATTGTTCCCTACAGTTTTGTCTGTATTCTGTTCTCTCTCACCATTAATATATACGGCACCGTTCTGTACATCTTCCCTGGCCTGGCGTTTTGAACCTGCTATGCCCGCTTGAACCAGGAGCTCCACCAGATTTTGTCCCTCTGCTTTCATCGTGTACGATGGTACATCTTTAAAACCCTGGGCTATTTCGTCTGCTGTCAGTGCTGTCAGTTCGCCTCCGCCAAAAAGAGCTTTCGTAATATTTTCAGCCTGATTCAGTGCTTCCTGGCCGTGGACAAACGAGGTGATTTCCTGCGCCAGTCTCCGGTGGGCTTCTCTTTTTTCAGGCTCTGTCTGCATCTTTTCTTCAAGCTCTTTCATTTCTTCCTTATCAATAAACGTAAAGTAGCGTATAAATTTTAATACATCACGGTCGTCCGTATTAAGCAGAAATTGGTACATTTCGTATGGTGATGTTTTTTCGGGATCGAGCCATATTGCGTAGCCGGCTGTTTTTCCAAATTTCGTGCCGTCGGCTTTGGTCACTAACGGGATTGTCATACCATAAGCAGGAGATTTTTCCTCGTCTTCGTATTCAAGACGACGAATCAGCTCTAAGCCTGCGGTAATATTGCCCCATTGATCGCTGCCGCCGATTTGAAGCGTACACTGGTGATTTTTGTAGAGGTAGTAAAAATCAATGGACTGCATTATCTGGTAGCTGAATTCCGTAAAAGAAATACCTTCCTGAATACGGGATTCCACCGATTCTTTAGCAAGCATATAATTGACACTGAAATGCTTCCCAAAGTCTCTCAGGAAGCTGATCAGAGTCATGCTTCCAAGCCAGTCATGGTTGTTTACAATCTCTGCACCATACGCACCGGCAAAATCGAGGTATTTTTCAAGCTGAGTGCGAATTTTTTGTGAAAAACCTTCCACAATCTCTGGTTCGTTCAGGGAGCGCTCTGCGTTTCTCCCGCTCGGATCCCCAATCATTCCTGTGCCACCGCCTACAAGAGCAATTGGCTGATGCCCGTGCAGCTGCATACGGCGCATTAAAATAATAGTCAGCAGGTGACCAATATGAAGGCTGTCTCCCGTAGGGTCAAATCCACAATAAAAACGGAGCTGGCCGTTGTTTAACTGATTCTTAAGTCCCTCTCTTTCTGTAACCTGATTCACAAGTCCTCTTTCTTCTAATTCCTCCCAAATGCCCATAACTTTCCCCTTTCTGGTTTAAAAACGCACTAAACTTGGATATATAAGTGTAGGTACATAAAAAAGTCCCTTTTCGCTTCGACAAACGAAAAGGGACGATGATGACCGCGGTACCACCCTTATTGGAAGCATCTGCTTCCCAGCTTCATGTTGATAACGATGCATTACACCGTTTCAAACCTTTTTAATCAAAGATCTGAAAGGAGCTCCGGATGTGTAATTCACCAAAGGCTGCAGTTCGACTTTCAGCACACGTCGACTCTCTGTGACTGTAGGTCCTATGGTTACTTTCATCCTTCATAGCTGTATGTTATAGTTTGTTTTCAAGTTTGCACTTCTTTTATTTTTAGCACAAGACTTTCAGCACTGTCAATGTATGAATCCATAGACAAAGCTACATAGAGAAGGGAGATCGTAATAATTATGGGGCGTCACGACCAAACAAGCTCTAGAAACACCTTACGCGTTGTTGGTCTTTCATTTCTCACCCTGTTTATTGCTTTTATTTTAGCTATTTTATTTATTGGGTCAATCGGTGCAGGCTTTTTTGCCTCCTTGGTTAAAGGACAGGAAGCTTACACGGAGGAAGAAATGCAGGAATCAATATACAGCTATGCCGAGAACAGCACCGTCCATTTTGCCAGCGGAGAGGAATTAGGAGAGCTGCCTTCAGAACTGGAAAGACAGCGTGTAGAACTCGATAACGTTTCAACCAGCCTGCAGGATGCATTTTTGTCCACCGAGGATAGGGCTTTTTATGATCATAACGGAATCAATCCCCAGTCATTAATGCGTGCTACATACCAGGAAGTAACGAACTCGACCACCCAAACAGGAGGGTCAACGTTAACCCAGCAGATTGTTAAAAACCAGCTGCTGACCAGAGAAGTCTCCTTTGAAAGAAAAGCGAAAGAAGTCGCTTTGGCGATGAGAATGGAAACGTATTTTTCTAAAGATGAAATATTCCAGGCTTATATGAATATCGTTCCATTCGGCCGTAATGCCAATGGAGAAAATATCGCAGGGGCCCAGGCTGCTGCCCAGGGAATATTTGGTGTTGACGCTTCTGAGCTGAATGTTGCCCAGTCCGCTTACATTGCCGGGCTCCCGCAAAACCCTTACACCTACACTCCATTTGAAAGTAACGGGGAGATAAAAGACGACCTCTCTCAAGGGCTGAACCGGAAAGACGAAGTTTTAAACAATATGCTTGAAGTGGAGTCCATTTCCCAGGAAGAATACGATGAAGCAATGGATTACGATATTCGCGACAATCTTGCTGAGCCAAAAGAAGAAGTAGCCCAGGAATATCCTTATTTAATTAATGAAGCTCAGCGCAGAGCTACAAGGATTATGCGCGAAGAAATGATTGCCGAAGACGACGTTCAATTAGAAAATTTATCAGACGAAGAACGTCAGGAAACTATTCAGCAATATAACCAGGAAGCAGGCCGGGAAGTCGCTGAAGGCGGGTATGACATTGAGCTGACGGTTCATAAAGATACCTACGATGCTATGCAGGAAGCTGTAGACAGCAACGATTACTTCGGTCCCGATAAAGAGGGTGAAGCAGAGCAGGTCGGCGGTATGATGATTGAAAATAACAGCGGTGCTATTTTAAGCTTCGTCGGAGGCCGTGATTTTGAAACAAGTTCATTAAACTACGCTACCCAGACGCGCAGGCAGAATGGCTCAACCATGAAACCGCTGCTTGACTACGGTCCGGCTATTGAAGAAGGCATCCTGCACCCTGGACAGACACTGCTCGATATTCCTACCGAATACGGAGGAGACGATGACGAGCTCAACAACTTTGACGGAGAGTATGAAGGCTTTATCGACGCCAGAAGTGCTCTAGCCGAATCACGTAACATACCGGCCGTACGGGTATTTGACATGCTCGACGAATCGACAAGAGAAGAAGCTCTTAATGATCTTGGTATGGGCAATGTGGTCGAAAACGGTATTTCTTCTTCCACTGCCATTGGTGGACTCAGCCGCGGCGTAAGTGTAGAACAAAACACAAGCGCGTTCACGACTTTCCCCGCTGGAGGAGAACATCATGAACCTTACATGGTAGCCTCTATTACCGACAGTACAGACGAAGCTGTCTTTGAACATGAAGAAGAGTCCACTAATCCTTTTTCGGAGCAAACCAGCTTCCTTATTACAGATATTCTTCGTGACGTATTAGGATCAGACGGTACTGCAAGCTCTCTTCCCGATCGTCTGAATATTGACGGCGACTGGGCCGGAAAGACAGGTACGACAAATAATCAGATAGACTCCTGGTTCGTCGGCTATAATCCCAACGTAACCTTCGGCCTATGGCTTGGGTATAATGAACAGATTAGCATTGAAGATGCGCAGGGGCTCTCTTATTCGCAGAGAACTCAGCAGATTTGGGCCGATATTATGAATGCCGCTTCCGACACGGAGGACGATTTAATCGGATCTGAAGACACATTCTCTGAACCGGATGGAATCTCTACAGAAGAAATATGCGGACTCTCCGGCCAACAGCCTACAGATTTGTGTGAAGAAGCGGATCTGGTGAATGAAGATATTCTCAATGAAGAATTCGCTCCTACTGAAGAGGATGACAGTCTCGAAGAAATTGAATATGTAACTATCGACGGAGACCGTTACCCTGGGTACAATGATACTCCTTCTGAATTTATGGAAGATGGCATTTCTTTAAACGACGAATACCTTTTAGACGGCGATGAAGAAGAGATTCAGGAATATCTGCCGGACGATTGGGACAATATTGTTCCGGATGAAGATGCTCCTGAAAATAACAGAGATCCTTCCAGGGTGACTGGGGTCTCTAATGATGGCGGCACCATCACCTGGTCAGCCTCCAATGATAATGATGTGATCGGCTATCGTATCTTTAATGACGGCGACGAAGTTGACAATGTAATCGACCGGGAAACAACAGAATTTGATACTGATGGAAGCGGCGAGTATACTGTCCGCGCCGTAGATACTCACGGCAGGGAATCAAATGATTCCAGCGGAGCTGATGTCGGCGGTTCGAATGGCAATAACGGTTCCGACAATAACAGCAATGATAATTCCGACGACAACAATGATTCCGGCAATAACAATTCTGGAGACAACGAAGATTCGGACAGCAGCGACTCAGAAAATAACAATAATAATTCGAGCAATGATGACGCTGAAGAAAATACCGGCAGTAATGGTTCTTCAAACAACGATAATGAAAATCAAAACTCTGAAGACCAGGGCAGCAGTGACAACTCCGGCAATGATAGTGAAGAAAACAGTACAAATGAAAATAATGAAAACGAAGGCGGGGATAATTCCTCTTCTGAAGATTCTTCCGGCGACAGCCCGGAATCACCTGAGGATAACTCATCGGAGCCATCAGGCAATGACAGCAGTGATAGCTCCGATGAAAACACAAACGAATCGAATACGACGGATGAAGCAGAAAATGACGGGAGTTCAACAGACGAAGAAGAATCCACTGAAGACAGCAGCAATGAAGACTCTTCCGCTCCTTCCGGGGATAGCGGCACTGACGGGACCGAAGACTCCGGCGGGCCATCCACCGACGAAGAGGATTCCACTGAGGACTCCTCTTCTGCTCCTTCCGGGGACGGCGGCACTGACGGGGCTGAAGACTCCGGCGAGTCATCCACCGACGAAGAGGATTCCGCTGAGGACTCCTCTTCTGCTCCTTCCGGGGATAGCGGCACTGACGGGACCGAAGACTCCGGCGGGCCATCCACCGACGAAGAGGATTCCACTGA